>JAICUS010000267.1 GCA_025935735.1 Solirubrobacteraceae bacterium
ACGCCAGCGGCAGCAGGATCTGCGAGGTCGGCCGGCCGAGCCGCAGCGCCGCGATGACCACGATCGGCAGCAGCGCGGCCACGGCGCCGTTGATCGAGATCAGCGCGGTGAGGATCCCGCACATCAGCATCACCGACACCAGCAGCCGCTCTCCCCCGCCGCCGGCGAGCGCGATCAGCCGCTGCCCGGCCCACGCGGTCACCCCGGTCGCCTCAAGTCCGTCGCTGACCACGAACAGCGCGGCGATGAACACGACCATCGGGTCGCCGAACCCGGCGAGTGTCTGGTGCAGGTCGAGCACGCCCGCCGCGTAGAGCGCGAGCGCCGCGCCGATCGCCACCAGCTCGACCGGCAGCCGGTTGGAGACGAACAGCGCGACGACCGCGCCGAGGACGACGAAGCTGACCGTCGCGTCGTCCAACGTCTCAGCGCGCCGCGCCGAGGCGGCGGAGGATCTCCGCCTCCGCCACGACCGCCTTCTCGAGCTCGTCGAGCAGCACCCGCTCGTCGGGCGCGTGGATGTTGCTGTAGCCGTCGGTGGCGCCGAGCAGCAGGATCTCCGCCGCCGGGACGGCCTCGTGCAGCGCGTTCACCAGCGGGATCGACCCGCCCGTGGCCACCGTCACGGTCGGGCGGCCCCAGGCCTCGGCCATCGCCGCCTTGGCCGCCTGATAGGCCGGGCCGCTCGTGTCGGCGGAGAAGCCGTTGCCGGTCGCGCCGCGGTGGATGGTGAGGTCGAGGCCGAACGGCCGCGCGGCGTCGAGGTGGCGCACGAGCGCGTCCTGCGCCTCGCGGGCGTCCTGGCGCGGGTGCACGCGCAGGTTGATCGTCGCGCGGGCGTGCGGCGAGACGGCGTTCAGCGCGCCGGCGACGGAGGGAACGTCGATGCCCGTGACGGTGATCGCCGGCCCCGACCAGACGCGCGAGCCGAGCCCGCCGGTGCCGATCAGCGGCAGGTCGTCGACCACCTCGGCCAGCTCGCGGAACTCCCGGTCGCTGTAGGACTCGCCGGTCCACTCCTCCCGCAGCAGCCCCGCCACGGCCACGTCGCCGTGCTCGTCGTGCAGCGAGGCGAGCGCGCGCAGGACCGCGAGCAGCGCGTCCGGCGCCGCGCCGCCGTACTGGCCGCTGTGCTTGGCCCCGGCCAGCGTGGTCAGCTCGATCGTGGCCATCGCCGTCCCCCGCAGCGCCACGGTGAGCGTCGGCACGCCGGGCCGCACGCTGCCCATGTCGCCGATCAGCATGGCGTCGGAGCGGAACACCTCCGGGTTGGTCGTGGGGTAGGCGTTGAGCGCGCTGCCGACCTCCTCCTGGCCCTCGATGATCAGCTTCACGCCCACCGGCGGGCGTCCGTCGAGCGCGCGCAGGGCGCCCACGTGCATCATCACGTTGGCCTTGGAGTCCGACGCGCCGCGGCCGTAGAGCGCGCCGTCGCGCTCGGTCGGCTCGAACGGCGGCGAGCTCCACAGCGCCTCGTCGCCCGCCGGCACCACGTCGTAGTGCGAGTACAGCAGCACGGTCGGCGCGCCGGGCGGCGCGGGGATCTCGCCGACCACGCACGGCGCCGTGTCGGGCAGCGAGAGCGTCTTGACCTCGGGCACGCCGGCGCCGCGCAGCAGCTCGGCCACCAGGTCGTGCGCGGCGTGCAGCGGCTCGGGATCGAAGCCGGGGAAGGCGATCGACGGCAGCCGCACGAGCCGCTCGAGGTCGGCCCGCAGGCCGGGCATCAGCCCCGCGACGGTGTCGGCGCTCGTCAGGTGCAGCTCGGACATGCGGATCTCCTCGCTCGTCGGGGGGACCCGCAGCCTTGCCCGCCGCCGGGTGAGTCCGCAATCGCCACGTTCGGGCGATTGCGCGCTCACCCCGGCCGCGCGCAGACTCCGCGCTGCTTACGGCGTCAGTAGTAGTGGCGACGGCCGCCGACGGCGCGGCCCATGGAGCCGAGCAGCATCATGATCAGGCCGATGACCAGCACGATGATGCCGAGCGTCCAGAGAATCGCGATCTTGAGCAGAAAGCCCAGGATGAGCAGGATGATTCCTACGACGATCACAACTTCCCCTTCCGTGAATGAGGCCTTGTAGCTGGGGGTTCTGCCCAAGTGACGAACCGCGCAAGCGCCCGCGCAACAGCCGCTAACGATCGGCGGCCGACGCGTCCAGCTCGGCCAGCGCCTCGCCGGTGTGGACCGCCAGCCGCTGCAGGTGCGGGAGCGCGTCGCGGTCGCCGATGAAGCCGACGTTGAGCGTCCCGGCGTAGCTGAGCACGGTGACATTGAGCGCCATGCCGTGGATGGGGATCGACGCCGGGTAGTAGGCCTCCATCCGGCTCCCGCGCAGGTACAGCGGCTCGCGCGGCCCGGGCACGTTGGACACGCAGACGTTGAACGCGATCGGCAGCGGCGGGTGGATGCCCGCGAGCGCGCCCAGCGCCTGCAGGCCGCCGGGCGCCAGCAGATAGGCGCTGTAGGCCAGGATCGCCTCCTGGGTCATGCCCTCCAGCTGGGCCTTCGCGCTGCGCGTGGACGCCCGGATCCGCCGCAGGCGCTCGGAGGGGTCCTCGACGTCGGTGGCCAGTGTGGCCAGGATCGCCCCGACCGCGTTGCCGCCGCCCTCGTCGCCCTTCGGGCGCACGTTCACCGGCAGGAACGCCACCAGCGGCGCGTCCGGCAGCTCGCCCAGCTCGGACAGGAAGCGCCGCAGCCCGCCGCCGACGATGGCCAGCACGACGTCGTTGATCGTCGCGCTATACGGCGCGCCGAGCCGCTTGAGGTGGGCCAGCTCGTACTGCTGGGTGGCGAAGCGGCGGTTGCGGCCGATGCGGCGGTTGAGGATCGACCGCGGGGCCCGCGGCAGGTCGACCAGGTCCGGGTGCCGGCCGCGCCGCAACACGGGCCCGACGATGCGCTTGGTCAGCGTGACGGCCGAGCCGGCCTGGCCGGCCACCGCCCGGGCGAGCGTGCCCAGGTCGGCCATCAGGCCGTCGTCGTCCTCCGGCGTGGCGCGGCGCGCCCGGGCGCGCGGCGGGATGCTGAAGAACAGCGGCATGTCGCGGTCGTCCGGGTCGGTGGACAGGCTGCGGGCCATCAGCCGCACGCCGGTGTAGCCGTCGACCAGCGAATGGTGCATCTTCGTGTAGATCGCGAACCGGCCGCCCTCCAGCCCTTCGATCAGGTGCATCTCCCAAGGCGGCCGGGTGAGGTCGATCGGGTTGCTGTGCAGCCGCGAGACGAGCACGCCGAGCTCGCGCTCGTCGCCCGGGCTGGCCAGCGCCGAGCGCCGCACGTGGTAGTCGATGTCGAGGTCGTCGTCGACCACCCACGACTGCAGCGGGCTCGCCACCAGCCGCGAGTGGCGCAGCTTGCGGTTCCACGGCGGCTGCACGGCCGGGTCGCGCCGCGCCTCCTCGACCAGGTCGCGCAGGTAGGACGCGGGCGCGTCGTCCGGCGGCTGGAACGGCATCAGCGACGCGACGTGCATCATCGTGTCCGGCCGCTCCCCGTAGAGGAACAGCGTGTCCAGCACGCCCAGCCGGCTCGATTCGCCCTGCGCCACCACGCGCGGCCTACCCGCGACCGGGGCCGGGGCAACGTCAGCCGGCTGGCCAAGCGCTGCACGCCCGCGCGCGGACCGGTACGGTCGGTCCAATGGCTGCTGACGGGGCGGGCCGGCGCAGGCGCGGATGGCCGTTGCGGGCGTACTTCGCGCTGCCCGTCGCGGTCTTCGTGGCGACCGCGGTCGGCGCGATCGTCTATGTGTCGGTGCAGAGCGGCCGCGACCAGCGCTCCCAGGCGGTGAGCGCGGCGCGGTTCGCCGCCCGCACCGCGGCCGGCGAGCTCGGGAGCGCGGTCAAGACGCTGCGCGCCACGGTCCGCAGCGTCGCGTCCGCACCCGGGATCGAGCGGGCGCTGACCGACCCGCGGCAGTGCACGCTGCAATTCCAGGCCTCCGGCGGGATGACCGGGCACATCGACATCCTGCGCGACGACGGCTCGGTGGCCTGCTCGTCGCGCGGAACGTCCGGCGCGGGGTACAAGACCGCGCCCTGGCTGGGCCGCGCGCGGTCGCAGCCGCTGATGCGCGCGCCGGTCGCCGACGGCCCGGTGGGCGGGCACGCCGCGCTGGCCACGGCGCCGATGCACGGCGGCGTGGTGGCGGCGTTCCTGGCGCTCGAGTCCACGGGTCCCGGGCTGGAGCGGCTGTACGGCGGCGGGCGGCCGGCCGAGTTCGTGGTCACCGCGCCTGACGGCACGGTGATCGCCCGGTCGATCGCGCCCGCGCGCTGGATCGGCCGCTCGCTGCGCGGCAGCGGCTTCGCCCGGGCCGCCGGGCATGTGACGCGGCCCGACGCGGACGGCGTGCGGCGGCTCTACGCCGACGCGCCCGTCCCCGGCACGAGCTGGACGTTCTCAGTGGGCGAGGACCGGCACGCCGCGCTCGCCGCGGCGCGGCGGCTGCGCGACCGGCAGCTGCTGATCGTCCTGGGCGGCCTCGCGCTGATGCTGCTGGCGGCGGTGGCGGTCTACCACCGCGTCGCCCGGCCGGTCGGGCGCCTCGGCGCGGCGGTGCGCTCGAGCAGCGGTCAGAGCCCGCCCGTGCCGGTCGCCGACCCCGGCGGGCCGGCCGAGGTCACGGCGCTGGCCACCGACGTCAACGCGGTGATCGGCGCGGTCGAGCGCGAGCTGGGCGAGCGCCGGCGCGCGGAGGAGGCCGCGCGCGCGTCGGAGCGCAACTACCGGCTGCTGTTCGAGGCGAGCCCGGTGGCGATGTGGATCGCCGACCGCGAGACGCAGGAGATCGTCGCGGTCAACGACGCGGCGCTGGCGCTCTACGGCTACGAGCGCGACGAGCTGCTCGGGCGCACGGCCGCCGACCTGGGGGCCGGCGGCGGGGCGCCGGGCGACGAGCCGGTGTCGCACCGGCGGGCCGACGGGAGCGCGGTGCAGGTGCAGGTGGCCACGCACGCGGTCACCTTCCGCGACCGCCCGGCGACCTTCACGCTTGCCGTGGACGTGCGCGAGCGCGAGCGGCTGGAGGCGCAACTGCGCCAGGCCCAGCGCATGGAGGCGATCGGCCGGCTGGCCGGCGGCGTCGCGCACGACTTCAACAACCTCCTGACCGCGATCCTCGGCCACACCGACCTGCTGGTGGCGCAGCTGGAGTCCGGCGACCCGCGCCGCGGCGAGGCGGACCTGGTCAAGCAGGCCGGCGAGCGCGCGGCGGCGCTGACCCGGCAGCTGCTGACGCTCGGCCGCGGGCAGGGCGGCGAGCCGCAGGTCGTCGACCTCAACGCGACCGTCCGCGGGCTGGAGCCGATGCTGCGCCGGCTGATCCGCTCCGACATCGAGATCGTCACCAGCCTGTCGGCGCGCGCGCCGGCGCTGCGCGCCGACCGCGGGCAGCTCGAGCAGGTGGTGGTCAACCTCGTGGCCAACGCCGGCGACGCCATGCCCGACGGCGGCCGGCTGACGATCGCCACCGGCGAGGCCGAGCTGGACGACGCCTACGCGCGGTTGCACCCCACCGGGCCGGCCGCGCCCGGCCGCTACGCCGTGCTCGAGGTCTCCGACAGCGGCCTGGGCATGGACGCGGAGACGCTGGCGCACGTGTTCGAGCCGTTCTTCACCACCAAGGGCGACGAGCGCGGCACGGGCCTGGGCCTCACGACGGTCTACGGCATCGTCCGCCAGAGCGGCGGCTTCGTCTGGCCCTACTCCGAGCCCGGCCGCGGCACCACCTTCAAGGCGTACTTCCCGCTCGTCGCCGCGGCGGCGAGCGCGTCGGCCGCCCCGCAGCGCCCGGAGCGGACGCTGACCGGCGGCGCCCGGACCGTGCTGCTGGCCGAGGACGACCCCGCGGTCCGGGCGATCGTCCGCCGCATGCTGGAGTCCCACGGCTTCGCCATCGTCGAGGCCGCCCGCGGCGACGAGGCGCTCCGGCTGGGCGAGGCCCGCCCCGCGGGGTCGCTGCACGTGCTGGTGACCGACACCGTGATGCCGGGCCCGGGCGGCACCGAGCTCGCCGGCCGCCTGCGCCGTCACCACCCCGGGCTGCGGACCCTGATCATGTCCGGCTACGGCGAGCCCGCGGCGGCCGAGCGCCCGCTCGGCCCGGCCACCGAGTTCATCGCCAAGCCGTTCAGCGCCGCCGACCTCCAGGCCAAGCTCGCGGCGCTGCTCGACCGCTGACCGGCTGCACCGTCCGCACCGGCAGCTAGCGCGCCGGGCCCGGCAACGATCGCCGGCCTTCGAGCGCGCCGCGCGGCGAACATTGCCGGGCGCACCACTCTAGTGCGGCGTCAGGCAACGTCGATCGGTCTGACGCCCGCGGCGGGAGCCCGGACCGCGGTGCGCAGATGGGTAAGGGTGTCCCGCGCCATGCTGGGCCCGGCGAACGGCCGCCTGGGTAGGGCGGCGGTCGGCCTTGGGTGGATCTCGAGGTCGGGTGTGGGCGTTTTGCCCGCAGCATCACGAGATTCGATCAGTACCGCGCACCGCGACGATGCACCCCTTTCACGTGTGTGAACTAACTCGCGGTATACGCGACTGAAGTGACTCAACCGGAATAGTCGAGATTGGCGACCGATCACCCGGCCCGCCCGGCCGCCCCGCAGGGACCACCGCCCTACCCAGCCGCAGTTCGCCGGCCCCGGCACGCCGCCTAGTAGTGGCGCACCCGGCAACGATCGCCGGCCTTCGAGCGAGCGAACGTTGCCGGGGCACCACCAGTACCGGTCGACGCAAATACGGTGGTTCGCTCGCGGCAGCGGCGGCGAGGGCCGGCGAGAACCCGGCGTATTTACGGGGGCCGGTACTAGCGCGCCGGGCCCGGCATCATCCCGCCCTGGGGGAGCGCGTAGTAGACCGCCAGGGCGGCGATGATCGCCAGGGACGCCGGCGCGCTGAACAGCGCCACGACGATCGACAGCGCGTAGATCGGCGAGCCGATGGTGAAGCGGCGCGTCCGGCGGGCGATCTCGGCCTCGCTCAGCTCGACGGAGAGCAGGCCGCGGTGGCTCGTGGCGTAGCGCCAGAGCAGGCCGAAGGCGACGCCCATCATGGTCATCGTGCCCGCGTAGATCAGGGCGGCCACGCGCTCCGGGTCGCCGCCCTCGCGCATGTACTCGGCCACCAGGCGCGTCGGCCACGGGATGAGGCTGGTCCACAGCAGCAGGAAGAGGTTGAGCGCCATCAGCGGCCGGTCGGCCTCGCGCAGGTGGTCGACCACCGCGTGGTGGTTCATCCAGATGATCCCGATGACCAGGAAGCTGACCAGGTAGGCGAGATAGGACGGCCACTGCTGCGCGAGCTCGTGCGCGAGGCGGTCGCCGGCGCCCTCCGGCACCCGGATCTCGAGCACGAGCAGGGTGATCGCGATCGCGAACACGCCGTCGCTGAACGCCTCCAGCCGGTTGGTGCGCATGGCTGCACCCTACGCGGGTGCGTCAGCCGGTCAGCTGGCGCTCGCGCGCGCGGGCGGCCGCCATGCGCTCGGCGTACTCCGTCTGGCGCACCGCCACCACCGGGTCGACGGTGGCGCCGAGCGCGACCCGCGCCGCCGCGCAGTCCGCCCGCACGTCGGTGCGATAGGCGTCGAGCAGCACCTGGTGGGCGCCGAGCACGTCGCCGAACTCCTGCGCCTCGCGCAGCAGCTCGCGGTCGACCAGCAGCGCCTTCGCGTAGGCCTCCTGGAGGTTGACCACCGAGAGCACCATCGCCTCGACCTTGGCCTCGACGTTGTGCGACTGGTCGATGGTCAGCCGCGGCAGCGTGTCGCCCGCCGCCAGCTCGACGAAGATCAGGAACAGCTCGAACGGATTGACCGAGCCGACGATCAGGTCGTCGTCGGCGTACTTGCGGTTGTTGAAGTGAAAGCCGCCGAGGCGACCCTCGGCCGCCAGCAGCGCCACGATCTGCTCGACGTTGGCGCCCTGCAGGTGATGGCCGAGGTCGACGAGCACCTTGGCGCGCTCG
>JAICUS010000750.1 GCA_025935735.1 Solirubrobacteraceae bacterium
GGCGACCCGTTCTGGCCCGCCCAGACCGCGGTGGCCGTGGCGATCGTGCTCAGCCTGCTGCTGCCGGGCAGCCTGCTGATCGGCCCGCGCATCCTGTTGCCGGCGATCGAGCTCGTGCTCCTGATCGTGCTCGTCGTGGTCGTGCCCCGGCGGGCGACGCGCCACGACCGCCGGCGCCGGACGTTCGCGCTGAGCGTGGTCGGCCTGGTCTCGGCCACGACGATCGTCTCGCTTGCCCGGCTCGTGCACTACCTCGTGGCCGGCGGCCGGGTGGGCGGCGAGCGGCTGATCGAGTCCGGCGCGCTGCTGTGGCTGACGCTCGTCCTGCTGTTCGCGGTCTTCTACTGGGAGTTCGACGGCGGCGGCCCGGTGGCCCGGATGCGGCACCCGGACCTGCCGGACTTCCTGTTCCCGCAGATGGACTCGGCCGGCCACGCGCCGCCCAACTGGCGCCCGGGCTTCGTCGACTACCTCTATCTCTCGCTGACCAACAGCGTCGCGTTCAGCCCGACCGACACCCTGCCGCTGACCGGCACGGCCAAGGTGCTGATGGGCATCCAGTCGATCACGGCGCTGATGACGATCGGCCTGGTCGTCGCCCGCGCCGTGAACATCCTCGGCTAGGGATGGGAGCGCGGCGGCGGGCCGAGCGGCACGCCGCCGGTGCGGTCGTAGTCCAGCCAGGGGATCGACGGCTGCGTGCCCACGCCCGGCCGGCTGAAGTCGCACACCCCGTCCGGGAAGGCGGCCCGCAGGCGCGCCCACTGGTCGGCGGTGAACGAGATCCCCGGGTAGCCGGACGCCCGCAGCCGCGTCAGGCGGCACTGCTCGACGTCGTCCGTGAGCGGCGAGCCCGCGACGATCCGCGGGTCGGCGAAGTGCGGGAACGTCGCCGCGCACGTCGCCGGGTCCGTGATCTCCGTGTCCGACGCTCCGGTGAAGCAGGCGTCGACGGCGTCGGCCGGCTTGTCCAGGACCACCTTCTGGCGCTGCGAGAGCCACCAGCGCCGGTCGGACTTGATCGCGAGCACCCAGCGGTTGATCAGGTCGAGCGACTTCGCGGCGATGGTCGCGTCGGGCGTGATGTTCTGGAACAGCCCGGGGCCGCCCTGCCAGGTCCAGATGATCTGGTTGCCGTGACCGCCGTTGGCCGCGTCCAGCCGGGCCCGCATGACGTAGCTGTGGTAGTCGGAGTGGATGTCGAGCGTGTTGTGCGAGCCGCGCAGGTCGACGATCGGGACGCCGGCCAGCGCGCGCCCGTCGACGATCTTGCCGGTCCGGTAGGCGGTCTGCTCGGAGCCGGGGTCGCCGACCGTGCGGGCCGCCTGGAACCGGTTGTCGATGTCCACGCCGCCGACGCGCTGGTTGAGGTCGACGAACTGCTCGGGCGTGATCGTGCCCGCCTGCAGCGCCGCGAGCCCGTACTGCACCCCCACGTTGTCGAACGGCCGCTTGGCGAACCCGTCGGGCCGGAAGCCCCAGATGTTGGACTCGTAGTCCTGCGGCGTGCAGCGCACGCCGTGCGGGTTGGTCACGGGGTCGTAGACGAGCGCCGGCGGCAGGTCGCAGTTGACCGCCAGCGACGGCGTCTCCACGCTCGCGAACGTCGCCTCCCACAGGTCGCACACGCGCTGGCCCGCGGGCGCGGCCTGCTCGCCCATCACGGCCACCTGCTGGGCCGGCGTGAAGCCCGCGCCGCTGCCCGCGAAGTAGTGCAGCAGCAGGTGGCAGTCGGCGACCTCGTTGCCGGTCGTCCAGCTGTCCTGGTAGCTGCAGTTGGGCTGGATGCCGTCGAGCAGGCCGGGGTAGTCGGCGGCGATCACGTGCTGCTGGATGGAGCCGCCGGAGCAGCCCGTGCCAAGCGTCGCGCGGATCGGCCCGTAGGCCTCGCGGATGTGCTCCTGGAGCATCATCACGGCCTCCGCGGAGACGACGTCGTTGGAGTTCATCCCGCGCGTGTTGAGCGAGTTGTTGGCCACCATGAACCCGCGCGAGAGGGCCATGTCGACCAGGTCCGAGATCGGCGCCCCGTTGGAGTGGTGCGGCGCCGTGCCGCCGCCGAACTGGTAGAGCAGCTCGTGGTTCCAGCCGCGGTCGAGCACGGCGACCTCGTACAGGCCGCGGTCCATCGCGCCGCGCTCGACGCGCACCACGTATGGCACGGTGTCGCCGCGGTCGGTCGTCACCGTGGCGATCTGCCCCGCCGGCGGCGGGCTCGACGGGTCATAGGGCGCGAACTGGTGCGTGCCCGCGTTCATGTAGACGAAGGAGGTGGTGGCGGCCGCGTCGCACTGCGAGTCCTGCGGCGCCGGGAAGCCCGGGATGGTCTTGCACACCCACGGCTGCACCTGCGGGCCCGCGAACACCGGGCCGCCGCTCGGGTGGTCGGTGATCGTGATGCGCGCGCCGGGCCCGCGCCGGGAGCGGGCGCGCAGCTCGTTGCGGCCGACCCTCAGGCCGTCGACCAGGCCGACGAGCTGCCCGTGGCGCCAGCTGAAGTCCGACGTGACGTCGGCGCCGTTGAGCGTGATGCGCTCGA
>JAICUS010000710.1 GCA_025935735.1 Solirubrobacteraceae bacterium
AGCCGCGAGGGTATGGTCGAATCGCTCTCACCTCCGGCCGGTTCGCTCATCGCCGTCCAGGATCGACCGTCCGACCGCGGCGCGTGTCGCCTGCGTCGGGCTGAGGCCGACAAACCCGACACGCGCCGCGGCGAGCCGCGGGCGGGCCGGTCGCGGACAACCCGCCGGCGGCGTCAACCCGGCGAACGTTGCCCTACTAGCTCGTGTCCACCGGCCCGAGCTCCGACTTGCCGGAGCCGCGAAGGCGTCGACCAGCGGGATCAGTCGGTGACGTACCTACGGTTGCGTGCGGACGGGTCCCTTCATCTAGAAACGAGCTCTAAGTGGGCGGAAACGGCGGATGCGGCGGGCGCGACATGACCTCGACGAGGTGGCCCGCCGGGTCGCGCACGAACGAGCGCGGCGCGTCCCAGGCGTTGGAGCCCGCCTCGGCCTGGAAGCCGGCGCCGGCCAGCGCGGCCAGGGCCCGGTCGTAGTCGCCGGCCACGACCGCCACGTGCCCCTCGCGGGCCGGCGTGCTGGGGTCGTCGCAGCGGATCAGGTGGATCTGGGTGCCCTCGCGCTCCACCCAGGTGAAGCGCCCGCCGAGCCGCGGCGGCGCGGCCATGCTCGTGAACCCGAGCAGCTCCCAGAACGCCACGCAGTCTCCCACGAGCGCCTCGGGCACCTCCAACGACGCGTGCTGCAGCATGCGCCGAACGCTACTCGAACGTCAGCGCCGTCACGATCTCGCGGGTCCGCGGCGCCGGCTGGTCCTGGCTGGAGTACGGCCGGTTGAGCAGGTGGCCGCGGTGGACCAGCGTCGTCGAGCCGCCGCCATCGAGGTTGATCGCCGTCTCGGACCCCAGCTCGAGCATCAGCTCGGCGAGCTCGAGCATCGACAGCCCGGCGTCCACGCCGGTGCGGCGGCCGTCGCAGGCCACGGCGATCAGCTCGTCGCCCGAGACGCCCAGCGCGGCCCGCGGGTGGCGCTCGGCCGTGATGTCGGAGTCGAACTGGCCGGCCGCCGCCGAGAAGCCCTCCCGGTCCTCGCCTTCCACGAACGCGAGCGCGCCCCCGGCCGACGATCGCCTCGGCGACCCCGTGGCGCGCGCCCCACACGTCCAGACGCTCCGTCCCCGGGAAGAAGAGCACCCGGACGTGCGCCCGGTGGCGGACGGCGTAGACGGTCGTCCGCTCGCCGTCCGCGAGGGTCAGGCGCGAGAGCTCGTAGACCGCCATCAGGCGTCGGCGATACGGCGCAGGAGCGGGGCGGCCCGGGCGAGCAGCGCGCGTTCCTGCGCGGTCAGCTCGCGCTCCAGCACGCCGGCCAGCCAGCCGTCGCGGTGCGCGCGGTCGGCGGCCAGCGCGGCGCGGCCGGCGTCGGTGAGCTCGACGAACGCGCGGCGGGCGTCGTCGGGGTCCGGGCGGCGCACCACCAGGCCGCCGTCCTCGAGCTCGCGCACGGTCTGGGCCATCGACTGCGGCCGCATGCGCGCGCCGGCGGCCAGGTCGGACACGCTCTGCGGCCCCTCGCGGTCCAGGCGCCCGAGCACCCCGCCCTGGGGGAGGGGGAAGCCGTGCTCGACGCGCAGCCGGCGCACGAGCTGCCCGAGCGTCTGACGCAGCTCGGCGGCCAGCGGGGCGACGTCGACGTCCATGATGGGCGCGAGTGTAACTGTCCGACAGGCAAACTGAACAGGTTGCCTGTATATTCCCCTGGCCGTGTCCGACCGCTACAAGTGGATCGCGCTGTCCAACACGACGCTCGGCGTGCTGCTGGCGACCCTCGACGCCTCGATCACGCTGATCGCCATGCCGGACATCTTCCGGGGCATCCGGCTCGACCCGCTGCAGCCGGCGAACAGCTTCTACCTGCTGTGGATGATCCTCGGCTACCTCGTCGTCACGAGCGTGCTGATCGTCAGCCTCGGCCGGCTCGGCGACATGTACGGGCGCGTGCGGATCTACAACCTCGGCTTCGTCGTCTTCACCGCCGCGTCGATCCTGCTGACCCTCGACTGGATGACCGGCCGGGCGGGAGCGACGTACCTGATCGTCTTCCGGCTCGTCCAGGGGGTCGGCGGCGCCTGCCTGCTGGCCAACGCGGCGGCGATCATCACCGACGCGTTCCCCTCCAACCAGCGCGGGATGGCGCTGGGGATCAACAACATCGTCGGGGTCAGCGGGATGTTCGTCGGGCTGGTGCTCGGCGGCCTGCTCGCCCCCGTGGACTGGCGGCTCGTGTTCCTGATCTCGGTGCCGGTCGGGCTGGCCGGGACGGTGTGGGCCTACCTGAAGCTGCAGGAGCGCTCCGAGCCCAGGCGCTCGCCGATCGACTGGGCCGGCAACGTCACGTTCGCGCTCGGGCTGATCCTGGCCATGGTCGCGGTGACCTACGGCATCCGGCCGGCCGGCGGCCACCCCACCGGCTGGGGGAGCGCGCGGGTGATCGCGCTGCTGGCCGGCTCGGTGCTGTGCCTGCTGGCGTTCCTGGCCGTCGAGGCGCGCGTCGCGCACCCGATGTTCCGCCTGCCGCTGTTCCGCATCCGCGCGTTCACGTTCGGCACGCTGTCGACGTTCCTGTCGGCCGTGGCCCGCGGCGGGCTGATGTTCATGCTGATCATCTGGCTGCAGGGCATCTGGCTGCCCGCCCACGGCTACGACTTCACCGAGACGCCGCTGTGGGCCGGCATCTACATGCTGCCGCTGACCGTCGGGATGCTGCTCGCCGGGCCGACGTCCGGCTACCTGTCCGACCGCTTCGGCGCGCGCGGGTTCGCCAGCGCCGGGATG
>JAICUS010000082.1 GCA_025935735.1 Solirubrobacteraceae bacterium
GAGCATCAGGAACGTCTCGTCCAGGCCGTCGATGGAGGCCAGCGGGCCCGCCGTGCCGCGGGGCGTGCGCTCCTCGTGGTAGGCGATCCGCACGCCGTGGTCGGAGCCGTCGCCGAACACCGCGGCGATCAGGTGCGCCAGGTGGCCGACGGCGATCGTCAGGTCGTCGAAGCCGGTGCGGTGCAGCTGGCGCACCACGACGTCGAGGATCGCCCGGTCGCCCACCGGCAGCAGCGGCTTGGGCAGCACCGTGGTGTAGGGGGCGAGGCGCGACCCGCGCCCGCCGGCCAGGATGACCGCGCGCCGGCTCACAGCAGGGCGCGGTAGGCGTCGGCGAGGCGGTCCATGTGCACGGCGGCATCATGATGACGCTCGACCAGCGCGCGCGCCCGCACGGCGATCTCGCCGGGGTCGTCGAGCAGCCGCCGGATCGCGCCGGCCACCGCGCCGCGCTCGATCGGCACGATCAGCGCCTCGCGCCCGTCGCCGATCTGCTCGTGCACCCACGGCAGGTCCGACAGCACGCACGGCGCTCCGCAGGCCATCGCCTCGAACACCGACCGGGGCGCGGAGTCCGAGGAGGCGATCGAGACGCACACGTCGGCGACACGGTAGTAGGCGGCCATCCGCTCGTACTCGACGTGGCCGACCACGTGCACGCGGTCGGGGAACGGCAGCTCGCCCAGCGCCTCGCGCACGACGCCCATGTGCTTGAGCACCAGCTGGGCGTCCGGGCGCTCGGCCGCCACCTCCGCCCACGCGTCGACGATCGTCCGCGGGTTGTAGACCGGCATCAGCGAGCGCGGGCTGAGCACGACCGGGCCGTCGGAGAGCCCGAGCTCGGCCCGCAGCGCCGCGCGCTCGGCGGCGTCCGCCGGCCGGAACGTGTCCAGGTCCACGCCCCAGTTGACCAGCACGCTGCGGTGGGCGCCGAGCTCGCCCAGGCGCTCCAGCAGCGCCTGCGAGTCGGCCATGGCCAGCGTCGCCCGCCGCAGCGCGACGCGGTTGGCCAGCGTCTGCGCGCGCCGCGCCCGGAAGACGTCGGAGCCCCAGGCCATGGCCACCAGCGGGCGCGCGCCGGCCACGGCGGCGAAGAACGCGAAGCCGGGCAGCCAGTGGCCGTGGACGATGTCGGGCCGCAGCTCGCGCAGCAGCCGCCGCACCCAGCGCACGTGCGCCGCGGCGCCGCCGGGCGTCCCGCGGCGGCTCGGCGGCGCCTGGCGCACGGCGATCCCCGCCGCCGGCAGCGCCGACGGCGGCAGCTCGGCGATCGCGTCGCCCCCCACCACCACCTCGAAGCCGCGCTCGCCCATCGCGAGCGCGAGGTGCTCGACGTGGGGGTGGTTCACCGCGCCGAGCATCAACAGCCGCGCCATTCGCCGCCACAATATTGGGCGTGCCCCGCGTCGCCGTGCTCATCCCCTGCCACGGTGAGGGCCCGCTGGTCGCCGAAGCCGTGCATTCCGTGCGCGAGGCCGAGCCCGTGGAGGTCGTCGTGGTGGACGACGCGTCAGCGGACGTTGACACGCACACGGCGCTGGACGAGCTGGAGCGCGAGGGCGTGCGGGTGATCCGGCTGGCGGCCAACCGAGGGGTGGGCGAGGCCCGCACCGCGGCCTTCGAGGCCACGACCGCGCCGTTCGTCTATCCGCTGGACGCCGACGACCTGGCGATCGACGGCGTGCTCGGCCGGATGGCCGACCGGTTGGAGGCCGAGCCGGATGCCGTGGCCTGCGTGGGCGACATCCTCGAGTTCGGCGACCACGAGCTGCTGCGCCGCATCCCGGCCCGGCTCGACCCCTATCGGGTGGCGCTGACCAACGACTACCCGATCACCGCGCTCTACCGGCGCGACGCGGTGGCCGCGGTCGGCGCCTGGCGGCCGTTCTACGAGCGCCAGGGCTACGAGGACTGGCACGTGTGGATGGGGCTGGCCGAGCGGGGCGGCCGGATCGTCCACCTGGGCGCGCCCGGCTACCGGCGGCGCCTGCACGGGCAGCGGCTCAACCAGCTCGCCCGCACGCGCCACGCCGAGCGCTACGCCGCCCTGCGCCGCGCCCACCCGGGGCTGTTCGAGCGCCTGGCCGAGCACCGGCGCGCCTCGGACCTGTCGGCGGCCCGCAAGCTGCTCTATCCGCTCGTGTACGGCGCGCGGGCGCAGGTGCCGTTCGAGTCCGTGCTCAAGCCGTGGTTCGACCGGCTCGGGATCTGGACCCGGGCAGCGCGCCGAGATACACCCGGGCGTCGTCGCGGCGGGTGAGCCACTCGACCGCGGCGAGCACGGCGGGATAGGCGAGCGCGCACAGCGCGGCCTCCACCGGCCAGGGCGCGGGCAGGCCGAGCACGATCGCCACCATGGCCGCGCCGGCCAGCCCCGGCCCGGTGAACGCACCGAGAAGGTCGGCCGGCCCGAGGACGGCGTGGGCCTGCCAGAGCCCCAGCGCGGCCAGCAGCGCGCTGGCCAGCAGCGCGTTGAACGCCGCGCCGTCGGCGCCGTAACGGGGAATGAGAACGAGATTGAGAACGATGTCGAGAACGATCACAGGAACAATCACGATCGCGTAGGTCAGCGGGCGGTCGCGGGCGATCAGCGAGACGGAGGAGAACGCGTTGAGCCCGTAGAGCAGCGTGATCATCCCCAGCAGCTGCAGCGGCAGCACCGAGCGGTCGAAGGCGTGGCCGTAGAGGATCGTCACGATCGGCCGGGCGAACAGGACGAACACCAGCCCGAGCGGCAGCAGCACCGCGGTCACCGCCTTCAGCCCGAGCCGGTAGCCGCGGGCGGCCGCGGTGGCCCGGGCCAGCCAGGGCAGCACGGCCATGGCCATCGCGCCGGCGATGAACTGCGTCGCCTCCACCAGCCGGTAGGCCACGCCGAAGATGCCCACGGCCGCCGTGTCGGCCAGGAAGGACAGCATCGTCACGTCGATGCGCAGCAGCAGGATCATCAGCAGGCTGATCAGGCCGATCGGGACGCCGGCGCGCATCAGCGGCAGCCAGCGCGAGGCGGCCAGCGAGGCCCGCCGCACGCCGAGGCGCCGCAGCAGTCCTTCCGCCACCAGCACCGACAGCAGCGCGCCGCCGGCATAGACCGCCGCCGCGGCCACGACGCCGCCGCCCTCCAGCAGCACCGCGATGCCCACCGCCGCCGTGACCAGCCGCTGGACGATCAGCGTCGCCGACACCAACTCGAGCCGCTCGTGGCCCTGGAAGACCGCGTGCCAGCTCTTGACGATGACCTCGCACAGGCTGCCCACGCCGACGACGTAGACCGCCGCGCGGCCCTCGGCGGTGTAGTCGCCGAGGTTGACGATCAGCGCGGCGACCCCGAGCATCAGCGCGCCGCCCAGCACCTTGATCGCCGCCGCGTCAGCCAGCAGCCCCCCGGCGCGCGTGCGGTCGCGCGCCACCTCGCGGGCGATCAGGTTGTCGGTGCCGAAGCCGGCCACGAACGCCAGCGCGCCGGTGAGCGCGAGCGCGAACTGGAACTCGCCGAAACCGTGCGTGCCCAGCTGCCGGGCCATCGTGACGAAGAAGGCCAGCGAGCCGAGCTTGGCCACCACCTCGCCGGCCATCCGCACGGCGGCGTTGCGGGCCACCCGCCGCGGCGCCGACTCCATCAGGCGCCTACCCTCTGGGTGTGCCGACGATCGCGCTGCGCCCGGTCGCCCGGCCCGGCTCCGGGCGGCTGCGGCGCGCCGCCGCGTATGCGACGGCGCTCGGCCTGGCGGCGCTGCTCGGGATCGCCATCGCCTACGGGCTGCGCACGAACGAGATCCCGGGCGTGCTGGTGGCCGCGGGCGGGCTCGCGCTGCTCGGCATGCTCGCGCTCACGGTCGCGCGCTACGAGTGGGCGGTCGCGCTGGCCTTCCTGGTCTTCGCGGTGGTGCGCGTGGAGCCGGCGCCGTCGGACGCGGCGTTCGCCGTGATCATCTGCGTGGCGATCGTCACCGGCCGGATGAGCCTGCGCACCACGCCGCTGGGGCCGGGGCTCGGCGTGGCGGCGTTCATCGCGCTGAACCTCGTCTCGTCCTTCGCCGCCCTCGACCCGGCGCGCGCGGCGAAGTTCATGTCGATCACGATCTACCTGCTCGTCTTCGCGCTGTGGGTGCCGAGCTGGGTGACCGGGCCCGACAAGGCGCGGCGGCTGCTGCGCATCTACGTCGGCACCGCCGTGGTGTCGGCGCTGCTCGGCTCGCTCGCGCTGTTCGCCCCGCTGCCCGGCCACGACATCCTCACCTACTACACCGGCACGCGCGCCCGGGCGTTCTTCAAGGACCCGAACGTGTTCGGCCCGTTCCTCGTGCCGGCCGCGCTGCTGCTCATCCAGGAGACGCTCGAGCCGCGGCTGCTGCGCTCCTCGCGGCTGGTCAAGCTGCTCATGCTCGGCGCGCTCACCTGCGGGATCCTGTTCTCCTATTCGCGCGCGGCCTGGCTGAACCTCGTGTTCGGCGCGCTGATCATGGGCGGCGTGCTCGCGCTGCGGCGCGGCGGCGCCGGGCGGGCGCTCCTCTTCCTCGGCCTGACCGTGCTCTCGGCGGCGGTCGTGGTGGCGAGCATCCAGGTGACCGGGCAGCTGAGCTTCCTCAAGGAGCGCGCGCACTACCAGACCTACGACAACCAGCGCTTCGGCGCCCAGTCGGGCGGCATCGGCATCGGCGAGCGCCACCCGCTCGGCGTCGGGCCGGGCCAGTTCGAGCTGGTCGAGCCGATCTCCGCCCACAGCACCTACGTGCGCGCGCTGGCCGAGGAGGGCGTGCTCGGCTTCATCGTGCTCGTCGCGCTGCTCTACGGGACGCTGCTGCTGGCGCTGCGCAACGCGGTCCGCGGCTGGGACACGCATGGCCTCGGCTCGACCGCGCTGCTGGCCGCCTGGTGCGGGATCCTGGCCAACAGCGTCTTCGTCGACACGCTCCACTGGCGGCACCTGTGGCTGGTGGCGGGGCTGATCTGGGCGGCGAAAGCCCGTCAGACGTCCTCGAGCGCCGGCACCGCGCGGCTGCTGAGGTAGTACGGCGACGCCTCGCTGCGCGCGCCGATCACCACCATCCCGGCCGACGGGCGGTCGATGCGGTCGAGGATGTCGCGGGCGTCGACGACGTTCTCCAGCGTGATGCGGTCCAGGCGGGCGACGTAGAGGATGCTCGTGGCGCGGCGGGCCAGCGCCTGCGTGTCGGCGATTCCGAGCAGCGGCGGGGCGTCGACGAGCACGTAGGTGTAGTCGAGGTCGGCGATCGCGTCGAAGACGACGTCGAGCGCGACGTCGGCCAGCAGCTCGGTCGGATCCTGCGGCTTGCGGCCGCTGGGCAGCACGTCGAGCACGCCGCGGCGCCGGCCGGGGGCGTGCTCGATGCGGTCGCCGACCAGCGAGCGGGCGGTCTCCGCCGAGCGGCCCGGCAGCTCCTGCAGCAGGTCGGCCAGGCCGGGGCCGAGCGGGACGCCGGCCAGGTCGTGCAGGGTCGGCCAGCGCATGTCGGCGGAGATCAGCAGCGTGCGGTGGCCGGCGTGGGCCAGCGCGCGCCCGAGCCGCAGCGTGACCGTGCTCTTGCCCTCGGCGTGCAGCGCGCTGGTGACGAGAACGACGTGCGGGCCGTCCGCCGGCGTGAGCGTGAAGCGCACCGACGTGGCGAGCGTCTGGTAGGTCTCGTACTCGATCCCGGTCAGCGCGCGCGAGCGGCGCCCGCGGCGGGTGGACACGTAGGGGACCGAGACGAGCACGGGCAGCTCGAGCAGGCGCGAGAGCTCGCGGCTGCCCGACACGCGCGGGACGAGCTGGTCGCGGCCGAGGGCGACGAGGACGCCGAGGAACAGGCCGAGCACGATGGCCAGCGCGGTGTTGCGCAGCGGCCGCGGCGTGTCCTGGGTCTCCGGCGGGTCGGCGCGCTGGGCGATGCCGAGGTCCGACCCGGCGGTGGCGATGCTCACCCGCAGCTGGGAGATCCGGTCGCGGATCGCCTGCTCCTGGTCGGCGGTCGTGGCGCCCTGGCCGGTGATGTTGGCCAGCTCGTCCTGCAGGTCGGCCAGCGCGTGCTCGTACTGGCGGCGCTCGATGTCGGCCTGCTCGGAGACGAACGTGTTGGCCACCGCGTTGGCGATCCGGGCCGACTGCTGCGCCGAGGCGTCCTTGGCGGTGACGTAGATGAGGTTCGCGTTGGGGTCGACGCTCGAGGACACCTTGTCGCGCAGGGTGTCCAGCGTCTCGCCTTCGAGCTTGCGCGCCGCGCCGTTGAGCACGTCGTCGGTGGTGACCAGCGAGTTGATCGTGTTCAGGTCGCGCGCGATCGTGTCCACGCTGTTGCTCGTGTCGAGCGTGGCGTTCGTGCGCTGGACGATGCTCGTGGTCGCCTTGTAGCGCTTCGGCAGCGACGTCGAGACGACGTAGGTGGCGACGGCCAGCACGACGACGATGCCGGCGACCAGCGGCAGGCTGCGGCGCAGCGCGTCCAGGTGGCGGCGGACCTCGATCGGCTCCTCGGCCGCCGCCCGGCGCGGTGCCCGGCGCTCGAAGTCGCCGGTTTCGATGCGCTCGGTCATCTCCGCCGACACACGGTATCGACTGCACTTGAGGCCGGGGCGCGGATTGCCGAATAGATGAGCAGAGGGGGCCGGCGAGCCGGCTCCGGAAACAAGGCAAACCCGCTGCGAAGCGGGGGCGCAAAGCCAGGGGTCTCGCCGGTCGCGAGACGGCCCAGCCGCCAGAGGAGCCCGAATGTCCGTGCCGTTCAGGGGCCCGCGCTACCGTGGCCTCGTCTTCACCTGCAGCCTGCTGCTCGCCGTGATCCTGCACTGCGGTCCCGCGATCGCTGACGTGGGGACCGTGCGGCTGGCGCGGGGCGCGGAGTCGAGCTTCGACGCCTACACGCAGAGCCCCTCGCCGGCGACGCAGGACTTCATCCGCTCGAAGTTCTGGCGCATGCGCACCTACTCGCCGTACTTCGACACGCGGCTGTCCTGGGACTCGAACGCCTGGGCCTACCAGGACTCCTACGCGATCTATCCGGGCTCGGCCGAGGCGACGCAGCACCCCGACTGGATCCTGCGCGACGCCAACGGCAACAAGCTGTGGATCCAGTTCGCCTGCAGCGGCGGCGCGTGCACGCAGTACGCCGCCGACATCGGCAACGCGGCGTTCCGCAGCTGGTGGATCGCGGCCGCCAAGGCGAAGATCGCCGCCGGCTACCGCGGGCTGTTCATCGACGACGTGAACATGGCGCAGCGGATCTCCAACGGCAACGGCACCTACACGCTGCCGATCGACCCGCGCACCGGGCAGCCGATGGACGAGACGGCCTGGCAGCACTACATGGCCGACTTCATGGCGCAGGTGCGCGCGGCGCTGCCGGGCGTCGAGCTCGTGGAGAACTCGATCTGGACGGTGGGCGACGGCTCCGCCGACCTGCGCAAGCAGCTCGACAGCGCCGACTACGTCGAGGTGGAGCGCGGCTTCAACGACGCCGGCATCGTCGGCGGCTCCAGCAAGTTCGGCTGGGAGACGCTGATGAGCTTCATCGACCACCGCCACGCCGCGGGGCACCACGTCGTGCTCGACGGCTACGCGGACACCGACGCCGGGCGGCTCTACGGCCTGGCCACGTACTTCCTGGTCAACGACGGCGGCGACGCGCTGGCCAACGACGCGCAGACGCTGCCGGACAGCTTCTGGAACGGGTACGACGTCGACCTCGGCGCCTCGGTGGGCAACCGCTACCAGAGCGTCGGCGTGTGGCGGCGGGACTTCTCCGGCGGCCTCGTGCTGGCCAACGAGCCGGGCGCGCCGACCCGCACGGTCACCGTCGGCCCGGGCTACCACGACCTCGACGGCGTCGCCCGCACCTCGGTGACGCTGGGCGCGGCCTCCGGCGCGGTGCTCGTGCGCGACGGCGTCAAGCCCGCCGACCCGCCGCAGGCGCCGACGCAGACGACCGTCTCCACGACGCCGACCCCGACGCCCACGCCGAGCCCGACGCCCACGCCGAGCCCGACGCCCGCGCCGAGCCCGACGCCCGCGCCGACCGTCACCCCCGTGCCGGAGACGGTCCCGGTGAGCGCGCCCGTGCCGGCGAAGCCGTCCTCCTCGCACCGCCGCGCGAAGACCCGCGCCCGCGCCGCCTCGGTGGTCCGCAAAGGCCGGGTGAGCGTCCACGGGCGCGTGCGCGGCGCCACCTCGGGCAAGGTCAAGCTGACCGTGCAGAAGCGCCGCGGCCGCCACTGGAAGACGGCCCGCCGCGCCTCGACCCGCGTGAGCGCGGGCGGCGTGTACCGCCGCACGCTGAGCCGGCTGCACCACGGCACCTACCGCGTGCGCGCGAGCTATCTGGGCAGCGACACGGCCCGCCCGTCGCGCTCGCACTTCCACCGGTTCGCGGTGCGGTAGGGCTCTGTGTTGCGCCCTGCCCCGGCAGGGCGCGCCGAAGAATGGTGGGCGGCGCGCCTAGAATCGCCGCCGTGTCGGGCGCGTGGGCGGCGCTGAAGGCGGACTTCCGGGCGAACGCTCCCGGGCTGGCGGCGCGGCCCGGGCCGCTCGGGCTCGCCCGGGCGCTGGCGCGGCACGTGCCCACCGTGCGGTTCTTGGCGGTCCTGCTGCTGCGGCTCGCGCAGGGCGCCGGGGCGCGGGTGGGGCTGGCCGGCTCGCTCCTCAAGCAGGCCAACCACGTGCTGACCGGCTGCGACGCGGCCTACCAGGCCGAGATCGGGCCCGGCCTGGTGCTGTATCACCCGACCGGGGTGGTGATCGGGCCCGGCTGCCGGGTCGGTGCGCGGGCGACGATCATGCAGGGCGTGACGCTCGGCTCCGACGAGGTGATCGTGGGCAGGGAGGGCAGCGGCTCGCCGGCGGTGGGCGACGACGCGTTCCTCGGCCCCGGCGCCGTCGTGATCGGCCCCGTCGTGCTGGGCGACCGCGTGCGGGTGGGCGCGAACTCGGTCGTGCTGGAGTCGTTCGGCAGCGACGTCGTGATCGCCGGGGCGCCCGCCCGCGTCGTCGGACAGCGCCGGTGGTCGTCGCCGTGAATACGGTGGGTCGCTCGCGGCCGCAACCGTCGTGCCTGCCGGTGCACGGTGGGCGCGAGCATGCTGGGGGCACGTGTGGGCCCGCCGGGTGCCGGCAGGCGCGGTGGGGGCGCGCGAGAACCCGCCGTATTCGCGGGGGCGGCCACTAACCGTGGCGAGGATCGCGCTCGTGTGCGAGCCCCCGGACGGGGGTGTGGCCGAGCACGTGGCCCAGCTCGCGCTCGGCCTGCGCGCCCACGGCCACGAGCCGCTCGTGCTCGCGCCGGCGGCGTTCCGGCCCGCCGGCCGGCTGCTCGCGGCCGGCTGCGCGCTGGAGCCGCTGGCCGCGCCGCGCGACTACGCCCATCCGCACCGGGACGCGCAGGCGCTGGCCCGGCTCGTCCGGGCGGCGCGCCGGGTGGACCTCGTCCACGGCCACTCGGCCAAGGCCGGCGTGCTCGCCCGGCTCGCCGCCGGGGTCGCGAGGAGGCCGTGCGTGTACACGCCGCACTGCTTCCCGTTCGTCGGCGACGTGTCCGCCGCCCGCCGGCGCTTCGCGCTGGCCTCCGAGCGCGCGCTGGCGCCGCTCACCGCGGCGCTCGTCTGCGTCTCCGACGACGAGCGCGACGTCGCGCTGGCCGCCGGGCTGCGGCCGGCGGCCGTGATCCACAACGGCTGCCCGCCGTGCGAGGGCGGCGACATCGACGCGCTGGGGCCCGGGCCGGTCGTGGGCGCGGTGACCGTGCTGCGCCGGCAGAAGCGCGTCGACGTCCTGCTCGCCGCCGCGCCCGCGATCCTGGCCGCCGTGCCGGAGGCCACCATCGCGGTGATCGGCGACGGCCCGGAGCTCGAAGCCCTGCGCGCGGCCGCCGACCCCCGCGTCGTGTTCGCGCCGTTCCACCCGCCCGCCGCCCGCCACCTGCGGGCGCTCGACGTCTACGCGCTGCCCTCGGCCTGGGAGGCGTTCCCGATCGGCGTGCTGGAGGCGCTGGCCTGCGGCGTGCCGCAGGTGGCCACGGACGTCGGCGGCACGCGCGAGGCCGTCACGCCGGACACGGGAATCCTCGTCCCCCCGAGCGACCCGCGGGCGCTGGCGGACGCGGTCATCGCCCTGCTGCGCGACCCGGGCCGGCGCGAGCGGATGGCCGCCGCCTCCCGCGCCCGCCACGCCACCCACTTCACAGTGGAGCGCATGGTGGCCGAGACCGCGGCGGTCTACGACGCGGTGCTCGCCGGCTGAGCCGGCAGCGGCGCGTCGGCGAGCAGCGCCGCCGGCACGTCCTCGAGCAGCCAGGCGGCGCGGCCGGCCACCGCGGGCACGGCCGCGGCCGCCGCCGCCAGCCCTTCGCGCAGCCCGGGCGGGCGCAGCTCGGCGTGGTGGGCGTCGGAGTCGACGCTGTGGGCCAGGCCGTCGCGCAGCAGCTCGAGCCCGAAGAAGCGGGCCGCCGCCCCGAACCCGCCGGCCAGCGAGGCCGCGGTGACCGAGCACAGCGCTCCCCGCTCGACCAGCGCGCGCAGCCGGCCCGGGTCGTCGCGGAACGCCGGCGCGCGCTCCGGGTGCGCGAGCAGCACGCGGTAGCCGCGCTCCCACAGCATCTCCACGCAGCGCTCGAACTGGGGGCCGACCACGGGCTCCAGCGGCGTCTCGAGCAGCAGGCAGGACGAGGCGCCCAGGCAGAGCCGGCGCAGCGTCTCGCCGGGCAGCGCCAGCGCCATCTCGAAGGTCACCTCGGCGCCGCCGAGCAGCTCGACCGGCGCGCCGGCCGCCCGCAGCTCGCCCACGCCCTCCTCGATCGCCTCCGGCGCGGTCGGGAAGCGCCGCGAGCAGTGCGGCGTGGCCACCACCGTGCGCGTGCCGGCGGCCGCCGCCGCCCGCAGCAGCGCGAGCGCCTCGGCCTGCGTGCCCGGCCCGTCGTCGACGGCCGGGAGCGCATGGCAGTGGAGGTCGATCAGTACGCGCCCCGGCCGGAGATCACGGCCGGCAGCGTAGCCAGGAGGATCTCCAGGTCGCGGGCCAGCGACCAGCCGGCGACGTACTGGTAGTCGAACTTGATCATGTCCTCGAACGGGATGTGCGAGCGGCCCGACACCTGCCACGGTCCCGTCAGCCCGGGGCGCAGGTCGGCGCGGCGGGCCTGCCAGCCCTCGTTGAGCGCCTCGTGCTCGGCCACCACCAGCGGCCGCGGCCCGACCAGGCTCATGTCGCCCTTCAACACGTTGATCAGCTGCGGCGCCTCATCCAGCGAGAAGCGGCGGATGAACCGGCCGACCCGGGTGATGCGGCTGTCGTCGGCGGTCTTGACGATCGCCCCGTCGTCGCGCACGAGCACGGTCGCGTCGACCTTCATGGAGCGGAACTTGTACAGCTTGAAGAACGTCCCGTTGCGGCCGGAGCGCCGCTGGCTGAAGAACACCGGCCCCTTGGAGTCCAGCTTGATCGCCACCGCGATCGCGGCCAGCAGCGGCGAGAGCACGAGCAGCGCCAGGGCCGCCCCGGCGACGTCCAGGGAGCGCTTCGCGAAGCGCGACAGCGGCGAGAACTGCGGCTGGCGGATCTCCATCAGCGGCAGGCCGCCGATCTGCTCCATCGAGCGCGCGCCCTCCAGGAACTCGAACAGCCGCGGGACGATGTCCACGGTCACGCGGGCATCGCGGCACACCCGGATGGCGTGCAGCAGCTCCTCGTGGCTGGCCCGCGTGAAGGCGATCATCACGCGGTCGACGCGGCCGAACTCGATCAGGTCGCCCAGCGCGTCCAGCGTGCCGAGGCGGGGGATCCCGAGCTCGCCCGGCCGGTGCACGTCGTCGTCGATGAAGCCGACGGGGTCCAGGCCGATCTCGCGATGGCGCTTGAGGCGGGCCACGAGGTTCTGGGCGACGTCGCCCGAGCCGAGGATGAGCGTGCGCTGGCGCAGGCCGGGCGAGCGGTGCAGGCCGATCCGCGCGGCCGCGCGGCCGACGCCCGCGGCCCCGCCGGCCACGGCGGCCATGGCGAGCGCGCCGAGCACCGGCCGTGGGCTGTCCAGCAGCGTGAGCACGCCGAACACCGGCCAGGAGATCAGCAGTGCGGTGACGGCGAGCCGCGGCGCGTCGCCGATGCCGCTGGCCCAGGCGCGCAGGTCGTCGAGCGCGTAGAGGCCGCAGACGTAGGCCACGATCGGCCAGCCGAGGCCGATGGCCAGCGCGACGACCGGCAGCTTGTCGATCCCGAGGCCGGCGATGAGGGAGACCAGCGCGCCGGTGGCCGAACCGGAGAGAATGTCGGCGCTGAACAGCTGGCGGCGCAGCTGGGCGTGACGCCGGCCCCTGTCGTAGGAGGGGGGAACGAATGTCTCAGTCAGGACATCCGTGGAGACGCTCAGACTTGCCCCTGGATCGGCCGATGTCGCGTTCGTGCTCAATTCCGCATCCCTGCCGGGGACCGATTATCCCCCGTTTTCCTGACTGTCAATCCCGCCACTCCG
Organism: Solirubrobacteraceae bacterium; assembly: GCA_025935735.1. The sequence goes on from JAICUS010000082.1 coordinate 12,453, forward strand.
GTGCTTCCATACTCCGGTTTTCTATTGATCGGTGGGCGGGCGTCCGGTCAGAATGTCGGCCTTTGAGGGCCTCGGCTTGAGGCCCGCCCGCCGGGCTGGCGGCGCTTTCGTGTTGCTGCGCCGCTCATGGCTAACGCTACCGGGACTGGCGACGGCCTGGCTGGGATTTCACGCGGGAGGGTTCTTCCCCGGACAAGTCGGGATCATTGCGTTGATCCTCTCGGCGGCATTGGTCCTTCGCACAACGCTTTCACGCCGGCCGTTCGGCGGCTGGAGCGCGGCTCTAGGACTGGCTTCCGGGACACTCGCCTGCTTCGCGGTCTGGATTCTCGTCTCGTCGGCGTGGTCGCACGCGCCGGCGCGCGCCATCACGGAATTCGATCGAACATTGGTCTACCTGTTGGTCCTGACCCTGACCGGGGCCGCCGCGAAGCGCCGCGGGGACCTCGCGATGTTGCTGCGCTGGACGGCCGCCGCCTTCTGGGCGATCGCGCTCGCGGGCCTGATCACCCGGCTCGCGCCGCGGACGTTCCCGATCGAGGGCGGCGTGCTGCCCGAGCGGGTGGCGTTCCCGCTCACCTACTGGAACGCCATGGGGATCGCCTGCGCGATGGGCGCCGTGCTCGCGCTGCACCTGACCGCGAGCGGGCGCGAGCCCCGCGTGGTGCGCGTCGTCGCCGCCGCGGTCCTGCCGGCCGTGGCGGTGACGCTCTACCTGACCTTCTCCCGCGGCGCGATCTGGGTCCTGCCCGTGGCGCTCGTGCTCTACGTGCTGCTGGCCCAGCCGCGTGGGCTGGCGACCGCGGTCCCGGCGGCGGTCGTGCCGGCGGCGATCGCGGTGAAGGTGGCCTACGGCGCCGAGCTGCTGGCCCAGGTCGGCTACAGCTCGGCCGCGGCCGCGCCGCAGGCCCGGCGGGTGGCGCTCGTGCTGGCCGGCTGCACCGTCGCCGCCGCGGTGCTGCGGGCCGCCGCGCTGCCGCTCGACCGGCGCATCCAGCGCATCCGCGTGGCGCCCGCGCGGCTGCGGGCGCTGCGGCTGGGGCTGGTGGCCGGCGTGGTGGTGGTGCTCGGCGCGGGAGCGCTGGCGGCCGACGCGCCGCGCCGGATCGCCCACGCGCGGGAGACGTTCAGCCGCGGCCAGTATCTGAACGGCTCGCGCGACCTGCGCACGCGGCTGACGTCGGCGGTGGACAACGGGCGGATCGACAACTGGCGGGTGGCGCTGGACGGCTTCCGGGAGAGCCCGCTGCACGGCACGGGAGCGGGAACCTACCGGCTCACCTGGGAGCTGCGGCGGCCGGCGCCGCCCGTGCACATCAACGACGGCCACTCGCTCTACCTGGAGACGATGTCCGAGCTCGGCCTCCCCGGGCTGGCGCTGATCGTGGTGGTGCTCGGCACGGTGCTGGCGGGCGGCCTGCGCGGGGTGCGCGGCCCGGAGCGCCACGCCCACGCCGCGCTCGTGGCCACCGGGGCGATGCTCGCGGTGCACGCCGGCGTCGACTGGGACTGGGAGATGCCGGCGCTGTTTCTCTGGCTGTTCGCGGCGGGCGGCGTGGCGCTGGCGGCGCCCGAGGGGCGCGAGCGGATCGGCGAGCTCGGCCGGCTCCCGCGCGTGGCCGCCGGGCTGGCCGTGCTCGTGCTGGCGATCACGCCGTGGCTGATCGCCACGTCCCAGGGGCCGCTCGACCGCGCGCAGGACGAGCTGGCGGCCCGCGACTGCGACGCCGCGATCGACGACGCGCTGACCGCCACCGAGCGCTTCGGCGTGCGGCCGGAGCCGTGGGAGGTGCTGGGCTACTGCGACGCGCGGGTCGGCCAGTACGCGCTGGCCACGCGGGCGATGGACGCCGCCCACGCCCGGGACCCCCGCAACTGGCGCTACGTCTACGGGCAGGCGATCGTCGACGGCGTGGCGGGGCGCGACCCGCGCCCGGCCGCCCGGGCCGCGCTGCGCCTGAACCCGCTGGAGCCGCTCGCCCGCACGCTGGTGTCCGACCTGCGGCGGGCGAAGACGGCGGCCCGCCGGCGTGAGGTCACGCGGCGGGCCGGGATTCCGACGGACTAGGCAGCGTGCACGCGCCGCGGCGAATCCGGCGGCGCGCCGGGGCAGGCGAACGGCGGCTGGGTAGGGGTGGCCACCGCGACGTTGTGGTCGAATCGCTCGCACCGCCGGCCGGTTCGCCCATCGCCGCCCGCGATCGACCAGCTGGACGGAGCGCGTGTCGGGATTCTCGGCCTCAGTCCGGCAAACCCGACACGCAC
>JAICUS010000780.1 GCA_025935735.1 Solirubrobacteraceae bacterium
CTCCGGGGCGAGCCGCTCCCAGCACCACCCGCCGTGCCACGCGCCGTGGACGAGGGCGAAGACGCTCACTCAGCCGCTCGAGCCGCCGCCGCAGCTCGACCCGCCGCCGCCGCAGCTGGAGCCGCCGCCGCCGCAGCTCGAGCCGTGGTGGCCCGAGCCGGAGTCGCCGGAGTGGTGGTGGCCGCCGCTGTCGAACGGCCCGGTGGGCGGCGTCGACCAGAATCCCATGCCCCCGCCCCGGCGACGGCGCCGCCGGGCGCCGCGGCCGTTCACCACCCAGGACAGGACGATCAGGATGATGAAGATGACGAAGACGGTCGTCGACATGGTGGGCACAAGGTAGCCGCCGGGTGGGCCTCCGTACCCTGGTCGCATGCTGCGCCGCCGCCCCGGCCCCGTGGACCTCGCCGCGGTCGACCGCGCCGTGGCCGCGCTGCAGCTCCCGCCGGCCGTCTGGAAGACCTGCCCGTGGGAGCCGAAGGGGCCGATCGAGACCGGCCTGCGCCAGTGGCTGCGCTGCGCCGGCGCGGCGCTGCGCGACGACGTGGTGATCGGCATGCCGTCGCGCGCCGTCGACGAGGCGTGGCACGGCTTCATCCTCTGCACCGCGCGCTACGCGGCGTTCTGCGAGGCCGCCTACGGGCGCTTCCTGCACCACCGCCCCGAGGGCGGCGCGCCCGAGCGGGCGTCCGCGGAGTCGATGGGCGACCAGCTGTCACGCACCGTGCTCGCCTGGTCGCTGGTGGCCGCGCCCGGGGAGGAGTGCGTGCTCTGGGACCTCGACGCGCGCGTGGGCGTCGAGGCGCCCTGGGGCATCCCGCCGGGGCACGTCGCCGCCGTCGAAGCCCATCGGGCCGCGCGGTGAAGGTCCGCCCCGCGCAGCCCGGCGACGACGCCGCCCTCGCGCGCCTCCACGCCGACGCCGGCGCCGACTTCGCCGCGCTCTCGCCGGCCGAGCTCCGCCACGGCGACGGCGCCGAGGTCCTGCGGCTCGTGGCCGACGTCGACGGCGAGCCGGCCGGCGAGCTGGTCGCCCACGTCGTCGCCCAGGGCCACGACACGCTCCTGCGCATCGACTCCCTGGTCACCGCCGACGCGCATCGCGGGCGCGGCTACGCCGCCCAGCTCGTGGAGGCGGCCGAGGCCTGGGGGCGCGAGCGCGGCGCGACGCTGGCCGAGACCTGGACCCAGGACCGCGTGCCGTTCTGGAAGGGCCGCCTCGCCTACTCCGAGCGGTCGGTCAACCTGCGAAAGCCGCTGGCCTGATGGAGCTCGGCACCGTCGCGGCGCTGTACCGCTTCCCCGTCAAGGCGATGGCCGCCGAGGCGCTCGAACACGCCGACGTGTGGTGGTTCGGCCTCCCGGGCGACCGCCGCTACGCGTTCGTGCAGAGCGACCACCGCGGCGACTTCCCCTGGCTGACGATCCGCGAGCTGCCGGAGCTCACCCGCTACCGCCCGGCGTCCGCGGCCGACCCGGAGAAGGACCCGCCGGTGATCACGACGCCCGAGGGCCGCGAGCTGGAGATCACCGACCCGGCGCTGGCGGACGAGCTGGCCGAGAAGTCCCGCCGCCGCGTCCACCTGCACCGCGACCACCGCGGCACGTTCGACGCGTTCCCGGTGTCGGTCATCAGCCTCCAGACGGTGGCCGCGCTCGGCGAGCTGCTCGGCCGCGAGCTCGACCCGCGCCGCTTCCGCCAGACGCTCGTCCTCGACGCCCCGGGCGGCGCGTTCGCCGAGGAGGCGCTCCTCGGCCGCTCGATCGCCGTCGGCGAGGCGCGGCTGCGGCTGAGCGTGCGCGACGTGCGCTGCATGGTGGTCAACTTCGACCCCGACAGCGCCGAGCGCGACCCGCAGGTCCTGCGGGCGCTCGCCCGCAACCGCGACACCTGTCTCGGCGTCTACGCCACGGTCGAGGCGCCCGGCGCCGTCCGCACCGGCGACCCGGTTCAGGCCGCCTGAAGCTCGCCCAGCGCCTTCAGCACGACCTCGTCGTGCGTCTTCGGCGACGCCTTGGGGATCACGTGCCGGACCACGCCCTCGCCGTCGATGATGAACGTCGAGCGGCTGACGCCCCAGTACGTCTTGCCGTAGTTGGTCTTCTCGCCCCACGTGCCGTACGCCTCGGCCACCGAGTGGTCGGCGTCGGCCAGCAGCCGGAAGTTCAGCGACTGCTTGTCGTGGAAGTTCTTGACGTCCTCCACCGTGTCCGGCGAGACGCCCAGCACGGTCACGCCCGCGGCCTCGTAGTCGGCCCGGTGGTCCCGGATGCCGCAGGCCTGCGTCGTGCAGCCGGGCGTATCCGC
>JAICUS010000257.1 GCA_025935735.1 Solirubrobacteraceae bacterium
CGAAGCGCGAGACGACCCGCGGCTGGTCGTGGTTGTCCCAGTACAGGGAGTTCCAGCCGACGTCGGCCAACCCGGTCTGCCAGCGCGCCAGCACGTCCTTCAAGGCGGTCAGCCGCAGCGGCACGGGGTCCCACTTCGTCGCGCCGTGGTCGATGCCGACGTGCTCGAACTGGAACACCATGTCGACCTCGTGCCGCTCGGGGTCGGTGTAGCGCACCGCCTCGTCGACCGTGACGCCCGGCATCTCGCCGACGGTCAACAGCTCCGCCGGGCGCCCCTCGAAGACCTCGCGGTGCATCTCCTGCAGGAACTCGTGGAGGCGCGGCCCGCGGACGTAGCCGTCCCACGTGGGCACCGACAGGTCCTTGGAGATCATGTTGATGACGTCCATGCGGAAGCCGTCGACCCCGCGGTCCAGCCACCAGTTCATCATCGCGTAGATCGCCGCGCGGACCTCGGGGTTCTCCCAGTTGAGGTCGGGCTGCTTGCGCGAGAACAGGTGCAGGTAGTACTCGCCCCGCTGCGCGTCGTACTCCCAGGCCGAGCCGGAGAAGAACGAGCGCCAGTTGTTGGGCTCGGCGCGCCAGATGTACCAGTCGCGCTTGGCGCCGCCGGCCCGCGAGTCGGCAAACCAGGGGTGCTCGTCGGAGGTGTGGTTGACCACGAGGTCCATCACGAGCTTCATCCGGTGCGCGTGCACGCGCGCGAGCAGGTCGTCGAAGTCCGCGAGCGTGCCGAACGTGGAGTCGACGTCGCGGTAGTCGGAGATGTCGTAGCCGGCGTCGTCCTGCGGCGACGGGTAGATCGGCGACAGCCAGATCACGTCGACGCCGAGCTCGGCGAGGTGGTCCAGGTGCGCCGCGATGCCGCCGAGGTCGCCGATCCCGTCGCCGTCGGAGTCGGCGAAGCTGCGCGGGTAGATCTGGTAGACGACCGCCGACGTCCACCACGGTCTTGATCTCCCGCCCATGTTGGCGCGCCATCATCGCAGCCATGAGCGACGACGAGCCGCGCGACAGCTTCGAGGACTCCCTGCGCGCGATGGCCCAGAACCTGGGCGACTCCCTGCGGCGCCTGGCCGGCCAGGACTTCGACTTCGACGAGGTCGTGCGCGCCACGGGCCTCGACCCCGAGGAGGCCAAGCGCTGGGCGCGCGACTGGGTGCAATCGCACCGCGGCGCACCCGCCGGTCCGCCCCCGCCCGCGGAGGACCCGCTGCGCGGCGCCGGCCCGCACCCCCTGGACGAGCCGACCGAGGAGCAGGGCACCGCGCTCGCCGCGCTGGAGTCCGGCCGCTGGACGGTGGAGCCCGGCACGAGCATGCTCGTGGCCCACGGTGAGGGCCCGGCGCCCAAGGACGCGCTCGGGCTCGTGCGCGAGCTGCGCGTGCGCGACTGGCTGGACGGCGAGGGGCGGCTGACGCTCTCCGGCCGCCGCGCGCTGGAGCGCTGGTTGGACCGTTGAGGTACCTCGGCGCCCGCCGGCTGGCGGGCGCCGGTCCCCTCGGCTAGGGTCGCCGGACCGGGTCGTTCGGGACAAGGAGAGTCAGTGACGCATAGGGGTTCGCGCGCCGCCGGGATCGCCGGGCTGGCGCTCGCCACGGTCGCGCTCGCGGCGGCGCCGGCCGGCGCGCGCACACGCTCGTTCGTGGCGGTCAACCAGATCCAGGCGCTGCCGGCGCACGCCCACGCGGGTCAGACCTTCCGGCTGCACGGCACCGCCTCCAACCGCGGAGCCCGCGCGGCCCGCGGCCGGATCACGCTGCGGTTGATGCACCGCGACCGCACGCCGCGGGTCGTCGGCCGGGTGTCGCTGCGCGTCCGCGCGCACGCTACGCGCCGCTTCGCCGTCACGGTGCGCGTCCCCGCGCTCACCAAGGGCAGCTACCAGCTCGCCGCCTGCGCGCCGCGCGGCATCGGCGGGAACCTGACCTGCGCCACCGGCGCGGACGACCTCCAGGTGGCCGGCGGCGACGCGGTCCGCGGCGCCGTCGCGGCCAAGCAGGCCGCGCCCGCGGTGGCCGCCGACGGCACCTGCTCGCCCGGCCGCCACTCGATCGCCCCGTTCGGCGACGTCGTCTATCCCGAGGGCGGCAACGGCGGCTACAAGAGCGTCCACACGGACACGTTCCTGATCTACGACGCCCCGTCGAATCTGTTCCTGCCCGGCACCCACGTCGACCAGACGATCGTGGCGACCCAGTGCCTGACCGACTTCAGCTTCGACTTCGAGACCAAGGACCCGCCGCACTCCGACGCGCCGGCCTCCCGCCCCGGCCCGGACATGACCGTCGGCTCGGTCGAGGTCAACGGCCGGCCGGCGAGCTTCACGTTCGTCCAGCCCACGTACCCGGGCGACCCCAACGGCGACAGCGACCCCGACCCGAAGGCCCACGCGACGGGCCAGAGCTTCCCGATCGACGCCGACAACCCGAACCCGCCGGCGTGCTCGTCGACGGGGCCCGACCCCGCGCTACAGAACCTGCCCTGCCCGGCGAACAAGCTCGTCGTCACCCCGGACGCGCCCGTCCCGGCCGGGAGCACGGTCAAGGTGACGATCGACTACACGGGCCGCCCGGGCGTCCACTCCGACGGCGACACGTCCACCGAGGGCTGGTTCCGCTCCATCAACCCGGTCAATGACGGCGGCTTCGTGACGACGGAGCCGATGGGCACCGAGGACTGGATGCCGCTCGACAACCATCCGACGGCCAAGCCCACCTACGACTTCACCACGGTCACCAACATCGACCGCACGGCGATCTCCAACGGCGAGCTCGTCAGCTCGACCACGGACCCCGCCGACGCCCGCTTCCCCGGCGCGCCCGGCGACCCCGCCGCCACCCCGCCCATCCCCGCGCAGCCGGCGGGGTCGAGCACGTGGAAGTGGCACATGCCCAACCCGGTGCCGAACTACCTCGTGGAGAACAGCGTCGGCCATTACAGCAACGGCTACGACGACGGCGTCCACGGCGGCGTGAAGATCGGCGCCGACGGCACGCTGTTCTACGAGTACCAGTCCGCCGGCGTCGCGGCGAACCGCGTGGCCTCCAACAAGGCCCTGATGGACCAGCAGGAGGACATCACCAACTTCCAGAGCATCTTCAACGGGCCGTTCCCCTTCACCTCCGACGGCGTGATCATCGGCACCGCGCCGGCGAGCTTCGAGGAGGAGATGGAGACCAAGATCACGTTCGCAAGCGGGCGCATCAGGGATGCGGGCGTCCTCAGCCACGAGAACATGCACCAGTGGTGGGGCGACAACGTCGCCGCGAGCCTGACGCGCTTCACGTTTCTCAAGGAGGGGATGGCGAACCTCGGCGAGCGCCTGAACTCCGCGCGCACCGCCGCCACGAACGCCGGCGGCTACGGCACGGCGGCCGGCAACGCCGCGTTCGACGCGAGCCTGGTCAGCTCGTTCAACAGCACCTACGACTCGCAGCCCGCGTTCTGGGCCGAGGTGCCGTCGAACCCGACGCCGGACACGCTGTTCGACAACCCGCCGACGTACTCCCGGCCGGGCGCGTCCTACGTCGCGCTGCGGGCGATCCTCGGCGACGCCCGCTGGAAGGACCTGCTCCACAGGATCCAGCGCGACTTCGGCGGCGGCAATATCTCCGAGGCCCAGATGGAGCAGCAGTACCAGTCCGCGCTGCCCAACCAGAGCGCCGCCTGCCGCGCCAAGCTCGACCAGTTCTTCACCCAGTGGTGGGACACGGCGTACCCGGCCGGCGGCGGCGCCGACAAGCCGCAGATCACCGGCCCCGGGCTGAGCGGCCCCGGCTTCTATGAGGCCACCGGACCGTGCTCGACGGCGCACCCGCCGGTGACCACGGCGAGCTTCGCGAACGGCCACCTGACCCTGACCCCGACCGACGACGGCAACGGCCCGGGCCAGACGTTCTACAGCCTCGACGGCGGCCCGTTGCAGCCGTACACCGCGCCGGTCCCCGTGGCCGGCGGCACGCACACGGTCGTCTTCTATTCCACCGACGCGCAGGGCAACCAGGAGCCCAACGAGACGTACACGTTCACGCTCTCGGTGTCCGGGACGAGCACGGTCACCGGCAGCGTGCCGGCCACGCTGATGCTCACGCTCGGCGCCCCGGCGACGTTCGGCGCCTTCACGCCGGGCCTGACGAAGGACTACAGCGCGACCACGATCGCCACGGTGGTCTCCACGGCGGGCGACGCGGCGCTGAGCGTGTCCGATCCCGACGCCGCGCACCCGGGCCACCTGGTCAACGGCGCGTTCGTCATGCCCTCGGCGCTGCGGGCCTCGGCCGCCAGCCCGGCGGCGGGCGCGGGCCCGGCGCCGGCCTCGCTCGGCGCCTCGCCGGTGACGCTGCTCGGCTGGACGGCGCCGGCGAGCAACGACCCGGCGACGGTCACGTTCGCGCAGCACGTCGCGAGCACCGACCCGCTGCGCACGGGCACCTACAGCAAGACGCTCACGTTCACGCTGTCGACCACCACGCCGTAAGGATTCGGAGCCCGGCTGTGCGCTCAGCGCACAGCCGGGCGCCCGAGCGTCGCGGGATGGTACGTTCCGGCTGAGCCATCGAGGAGGAGTTGCTCTCATGCCGAACCCGGGGACCATCAACGGCACGCATCACCTGACGTTCTGCGTCGGCGGGGCCCAGGAGGACTACGACTTCCACGTCCGCACGCTCGGCTTGAAGAGCGTCAAGAAGACGGTCCTGTTCGACGGCGAGATCCCGATCTACCACCTCTACTACGGCAACGCCGCCGGCGACGCCAGCACGATCCTCACGGCGTTCCCCTACCGCCAGGCGGGCTGGATGGGCAAGCGCGGCACCAACCAGCTGCGGACGATCCTGCTGTCGGTGCCGGTGAACTCGCTCGGCTTCTGGAGCGACCGCCTGGGCGCCGCGGGCATCGAGGCCAAGCAGGCCGAGCGCTTCGGCACGCCGCGCCTGGAGCTCGCCCACCCGTGCGGCATCCCGTACACGATGGTCGGCGTCGACGCCGACGACCGGCGCCCCTATGACGGCGGCGACGTGCCGGGCGAGCACGCCATCCGCGGCGCGTTCGGCACCGCCACCTCGGTGCGCGAGCCCGACCCGATGGACTTCTTCCTGCGCGAGGGCATGAACGCCGAGCGCGTGCAGTCCGAGGGCGCGAACCACCAGTACCGGATCGGCGGCTCGGGCGGCAACGTCCTCGAGCTCGTCGAGGAGCCCGACCTCCCCCAGGGCACCTGGCAGTTCGGCGAGGGGACGATCCACCACCACGCGTTCGACGCCGGCACGGCGGAGAACCAGGCGGCGCTGAAGGACTACATCGTCGGCCTCGGGTTCACCGACGTGTCCGACGTCAAGGACCGCGGCTACTTCTTCTCCGTCTACTGCCGCACGCCGGGCGGCGCGCTGTTCGAGTTCGCCTACTCGACGCCGCAGGGCTTCACCATCGACGAGTCGGCCGACGAGCTGGGGACGCATATGTGCATCCCGCCGCACTGGGAGGACCGCCGCGACGAGATCTCCCAGCTCGAGCCGATCGACACCGTCGAGACGGTCGTCAGCTGAGTTGGGGCGCCTGGACGGCAAGGTCGCGCTGATCACCGGTGGCGAGACGCCACGGCCAAGCACGCCCAGGTCGGGCTGATGCGGGTGGCGGCCAAGGAGCTGGCCGGGCGGCGCATCCGGGTCAACACGCTGCACCCGGGTCCGACCTCGACGCCGTTCCAGGACGACATCGAGATGCGGGCCACCGGCCGCCCGCGCGGCGAGGCCGAGGAGGCGTTCAACCGGATGATCCCGCTCGGCCGCCACGCCACGCCCGAGGAGATCGCCGACGCGTCCTGTTCCTGGCCGGCGACGAGAGCGCGATGATCACATCGCACGCGCTGTCGGTCGACGGCGGGATGAGCGGTTAGAGCACCTCGATCAGCGCGCCGGCCACGCCGGCGAGTACGAGCGTCTCCACGATCGGCCGGCCGGCGATCAGCAGCGCCGCGGCGGCGGCGGCCAGGATCGCGGCCTGCCAGGCGTGGGTCACCGCGAGCGCGAGCGGGACGGCGGACCCGAGGATCGCCCCGACCGCGGCCGGGCCGGCGCCGGCCAGGAACGCCCGCGCGCCGGCGTTCCCGCGCAGCCGGTCGAACCGCGGGCCGCCGAGGAGCACGAACGCGAACGACGGCGCGAACGCCACCGCCGTGGCCAGCAGCGCCCCGCCGACGCCCGCCGCGGCGTAGCCGACCGCCGCCACCGTGTGGGTGACGGGCCCCGGCGTGACCTGCCCGAGCGCCACCGCGTTGAGGAACTGGCCGCCGGTCATCCAGTGGTGGCGGTCGACGGCGTCGCCCTGCATCAGCGGGACGATCACGAACCCGCCGCCGTAGGACAGCGCACCGACCTTGAACGCGACCCAGGCCAGCCCGCCGGCGGCGCCGTGGGCGAGCGCGGCCGCCGGCCAGGCCAGGCCCGCGGCCGCGCGCCGGTGGCGGGCGACCTCGGCGGCGCCGCAGGCCAGCAGCGCCAGCACGACCCACGGGCCGGCCAGGAGGGCGGTGGCGGCGCCCGCGGCGGCGTAGGCGAACCAGCGCACGCCGGCCGTCCGCTGCCGGCTGGCGGGCGCGAGCGAGAGGCCCGTCCGCACCGCGACGGCGGCGACGGCGGCGCCGGAGCCGAGGCCGGCGCCGCGGATCCAGGCCGGCGGGTTCCCGGCCAGGAACACCGCGGCCAGCGCGACCATCACGAGCAGCCCGGGGAGGATGAACGCCAGGCCCCCGACCAGGCCGCCGGCGAGGCCGCCGCCGACGCGCCAGGCGGTGAAGATCGCCAGCTGCGTCGACGCCGGGCCGGGGAGCAGGTTGCAGGCCGCCACCGCGTCCTCGAACTCGGCCGCGTCGAGGTAGCGCCGGCGCTCCACGCACAACTCCCGCAGCAGCGCGATGTGCGCGGGCGGGCCGCCGAAGCCGAGCCAGCCGATCCGTCCCCACTCGCGCAGGACCGTGAGCAGCGGCGGCCGCGGCATGGCGCCACCGTACCCTGGCTGCGATGGCCGCCGAGGTCACGCTGACGTTCGACAACGGGCCGGACCCGGCGACCACGCCGCGCGTGCTCGACGCGCTGGCCGCGCGCGGCCTGCGGGCGACGTTCTTCGTGGTCGGCGAGCAACTGTCCCGGGCGCGGGCGCTCGCCGAGCGCGCGCACGCCGAGGGCCACTGGATCGGCAACCACACCTGGACGCACCGGGCGCCGTTCGGCCGGCTCGACGACGCGAGCGCGCCGCACCGCGAGATCGAGCGCACCCAGGCGCTGATCGGCGCCCTCGCGCACCCCGACCGCCTGTTCCGGCCGGTGGGCGGCGGCGGCGAGCTCGGCCCGCACGTGCTCACGCCCGAGACGGTCGACGTGCTCGTGGCCGGCGGCTACACGTGCGCGCTGTGGAACGCCGTCCCCGGCGACTGGCGCGACCCCGACGGCTGGGTCGAGCGCGCGCTGGAGCAGTGCCGGGGCACGGGGCGGGCGCTGCTCGTGCTGCACGACCTGCCGACCGGCGCGATGGACCACCTCGAGCGCTTCCTGGACGCCGCGCTGGCGGAGGGGATGCGCTTCATCCAGGCGTTCCCGGAGGCCTGCCTGCCGATCGTCCGCGGCGAGGTCGTCCGTTCGCTCGACCGCCTGGGCGGCTGAGCGCGGCGTTGCAGCGCGCAGGAGCGCGCCGGGCGGTGGCGAAGCGGTCGGCGGGATGCTCGACCTGCGCTCGCCGGACCCGCACCGGGCGGCCGCCGACCGCCGCGTCGCGCTGGTGGCGGGCGGCGGGGCGGTGGTGCTGCTGACGTTCGTGGCGGTGCTGGCCGGCGCCGGCGCGAAGGCCGTGTGGGTCGGCGGGACGCTGGCGTTCGCGCTGTTCCCCTGGCTGCTGGCGTTCAACGGCCGCCCCTACCTGCTCGACGATGCGCTGGCCGGCAAGCCGTTCGCCGGCCGCGGCGAGCGCGCGGGCGTGTGGGCCACGGCACCCGCCGCCGGAGCGCTGCTCGCCCTCCTCTTTGTGGCCGCGCTGGGCGTCGGCGCGTTCCCCGGCCTGCTGCTCAGCCTGGCCGGCGCGGCCGGCTACACGGCGCTCATCGTCCGCTCCGAGCGCGCCTACGAGCGCGCGATCTACCTCGACCTGACCGTGCTCGAG
>JAICUS010000466.1 GCA_025935735.1 Solirubrobacteraceae bacterium
CGCCGCGCACGAGCTGCTGGGCGACCGCCGCCCGCCGGGCTCCTCGCTGCCCGCCGGCCGCCGGCCGCCGTGGATGCGCGCGCTGGCCGTCACGCTCGCCGTCGTCGTGCTCGTGCTCGCCGCGGCGAGCGTCCTAGTTCCCCTGTACTAGCTCGAGCTCGCTCAGGTCCTCGTCGGTGAGCGTGAGCGACGCGGCCTGGACGTTCTCGCGCAGGTGCGCGACCGAGGAGGTCCCGGGGATGAGCAGGATGTTCGGCGAGCGCTGGAGCAGCCAGGCGAGCGCCACGCCCATCGGCGACGTGTCGTGGCGGGCGGCGACCGCGTCGAGCCTCCCGGACTGCAGCGGGGTGAAGCCGCCGAGCGGGAAGTAGGGCACGTACGCGATGCCCTGGGCGGCGAGGTCGTCGATCAGCCCGTCGTCGGAGCGGTGGGCGACGTTGTACAGGTTCTGCACGCACACCACGGGCGCGATCGCCTGCGCCTCGGCGAGCTGCTCGGCGTTCACGGTGCTGACGCCGAGGTGGCGGATCAGCCCCTGTCGCCGGAGCTCGGCGAGGGCGCTGAACGGCTCGGCCAGCGAGCCGGGCTCGGGCCCGTGCATGCCGCCGACGCGCAGGTTGACCACGTCGAGCGCGTCCAGCCCAAGGTGCTCGAGGTTGTCGTACACGGCTTGGCGCAGCTGCTCGGGGGAGCGCGCGTGCGGCCAGCCGCCCTGCGCGTCCCGGCGGGCGCCCACCTTGGTCACGATGTGCAGCCCGTCCGGGTAGGGGTGCAGCGCCTCCCGGATGATCTCGTTGGTCACGTACGGGCCGTAGAAGTCGCTCGTGTCGATGTGGGTGATGCCCAGCGCCACGGCCTCGCGCAGGACCGCGACGGCCGCGGCGCGGTCGGCGGGCGGGCCGAACACGCGCGGGCCGGCGAGCTGCATCGCGCCGTAGCCCATGCGGCTGACGGTCAGGCCGTCGGCGAGGGTGAACGTGCCGCCGGGGAGTGTCGTCGTCGTCATGGCGTCCAGCATGGGCGCGGCCGGGTCGCGCCACCAGGGGCCGGTGCATCCAGGGACAGGCTGTCCCTGGATCGGCTCGCGCGCGCCGCGCATACTGGGTGCATGGACCGAGACGGGCTGGCCGACTTCCTGCGCCGCCGGCGCGCGGCGCTGCAACCCGGCGACGTCGGCCTGGCCGCCGGCGCGCGGCGGCGCACGCGCGGGCTGCGCCGCGAGGAGGTCGCCCAGCTCGCGCATATGTCCACAGACTTCTACGCCCGGCTGGAGCAGCGGCGCGGCTCGCGGCCCTCGCCGCAGACGGTCGCCGCGCTGGCCGGCGCGCTGCGGCTGACGCCGGTCGAGCGCGACCACCTGTTCGCGCTCGCCGGCCACAACGCGCCGCCGCGCGCGTTCCGGACCGACCAGCCGAGCCCCGGCCTGGTCCGCATCCTCGAGCGGCTCGACACGCCGGCCCAGATCGTCTCCGACCTCGGCGTCACGCTGGTGCGCAATCCGCTCGCCATGGCCCTGCTCGGCGACCACACGCGGCACACGGGCCTGCGGCGCAACATGGTCTACCGCTGGTTCACCGACCCGGAGGCGCGGCGCCTGTTCCCCGCGGAGGACCACCTCCGGCACGCGCGCAACCACGTGGCCGCGCTGCGGGAGGTGCACGGCCGCGCGAGCGACGACGACCCGGAGTGCCGCGAGCTGGTCGACACGCTGCTGCGCGAGAGCCCCGAGTTCGCCGCGCTGTGGGAGCGCCACGAGGTCAAGGGCCGCTCCGAGACGCTCAAGCGCTTCATACACCCGCTCGTCGGCGCGCTCACGCTCGACTGCCAGGTGTTGACGGCCGAGAACCTCACGGAGCGGCTCGTGGTCTACACGGCCGCGCCCGGCTCCGAGGACGCGGACCGCCTGCAGCTGCTCGGCGTCGTCGGCACCCAGGAGTTCGCTAGTCGGTGAGCCGCTTGAGGTGGCTGCGCCACGCGCCCTCGGTGTGGCGCAGCGCGCGGGGGAACGCCACCTCGAGCGCCCGGACCGGGCCGTCGGGGTGTGGGCCGCGGGCCAGCGTGTAGCAGGCGGGGTTGCCCTGCTCGCGGGCCAGCAGGTCGAACACCGAGCCGCCGAGCAGCAGCGCGTCCGCCCGGCCGGGCGGGAAGTCGGGCGCCGGCCCCTCGCGCAGCCGCCGGGCCACGGCCGGGCGCACGTGGCGCGTCTGGCCGGACAGCCACTGCGCGGCGCCCTCCACCAGCCACGCCCAGCGGCCCCAGCGGGCCAGCCGGCGCGGCCCGGCCGGCGGCGGCAGCGGCGGGTGGTTGGCCGCGACGTAGCGCCGGGCGAGCAGCGCGGCCGGCGCGAGCATCAGCATCTCCAGCGAGCCCTCGACGTTCGACGCCCGGTGGGCCAGCAGCCGCGGCGAGAGCACGTGCAGCTCCCGCGCCCCGGCCCAGCCGACCACGTAGCGGCGCGCGGCGGGCGCGGTCAGCCGGCGGAAGATCGGCACCCAGGGCTGGGCGGCGTCGAGCTGCGCCGGCGAGGAGTGCAGGACGACCGCCAGCTCGCCCGGCCGCGCGTCGAAGCGCTCCTCCAGCCGCAGCCGCGCGCCCTCGAGCTGCGCGAGCACCCGCGCGGCGTCCTCGGCGTCGCGGGCGTCGTGGCGCGCCACGAAGGTCTCGGACGCGCTTTCCACCCACGGCATGCCCTCTCAGGATGTCAGCGCGGCACGAAGTGCTGCACCTCGACCGCCTGCTGGAACGTCGGGCGGTTGATCCACTCGATCAGCGGCTGGGTCGCTCCGCCGGTCGGGCGCTGGCGGATCGCGTCCCAGCAGACCTGGTCGCCCGCCTGGCAGGCCGAGTCGCCGCTGTAGACCGTCGAGGCCGGGATCTTCACGGCGGCGGCAAGCGATTGCCGCAGCAGCCGCCGGCAGCGCTTCAGCGACCCGCAGAACCGGCGGGCGTACCTCCCGCGCACGTGCCGGCCGAGCGTCGTGCGCAGGTCCTTGGACACGAACCCGTACCAGGAGCCCTGGTAGGCCGAGCCGTGGTGCTGGCCGGCGCCGTTGGGGGTGTCGTCGACGGTGAGCGTCGAGGTCAGGCGGGCGAAGGCGGTCTTGCCGACGACCGGCTCGAACTCCGCGCGCACCCACAGCGGCCACCAGGCGTCGAGGATGCGGATGGCGTCGCTGTGCTCGTACGTGCCGTCGCGGTTGGCGTCCTTGCGCAGGCCGCCGTCGGCCAGCCACGCGCGCAGCTCGTCCACCGCGCCGCGCAGCGCCGGGTCGGCCGGCCTCCCGAGCACCTTCAGCGCCGGCGGCAGGTCGACGTGCGCCCGCAGGTCCTGCGAGCCGCCGACCTCCATGGCGTCGATCAGCTTCGGCAGCGTCATCTTGCGGCCGTGGGCCAGCCGCTGCTTGATCTGGTCCTCCAGCATCACCGACCGGTAGGTCGACGAGTAGGCGTTGGCGTCCGCCGAGGCGAACCCGCGCGCCTGCTTGTTGTTCCAGTTGACCAGGTACTTCTGGTCGACCGCCTGGGGGTGGCGCGCGAAGCCCGTGAACTTCGCCTGCCACGTGTCGGGGTTCCAGCCGCGCCAGGCGAACCGCCCGGCCACGGGGAAGTTCGTGTTCACGCCGCGCGCCCGCACCGGGTCGTCGCCGGAGTTGAAGTACGCGATGTGCTCCGGGTCGGCGTAGAACCAGTTGAACGTGTAGCCGACCTTCGCCGCCGCGTGCTGGAAGGTCTGCGGCGAGTGGACGACCGAGGGCGTGTTGAAGTCCATGAAGCCGGCGGCGGAGTCGACCTCGTGGAAGTAGGTCGAGCGCAGCGTGGTGAACAGGACCGGCTTGCCGTGCACCGTCCCGCGGCCGGCCACCAGCCCGAGCTTCGTCCGCTCGGCGTGCAGCGTCTGCGAGCCGGCCGCGGTCTGGTCGCCCAGGTTCGGCGTCCACGACTCGGTCTTGTTGAGCTCCTCGATGGCGTAGCAGCGGCCGCGGTAGCGGTAGTGCGTGTCATCGCACAGCGGCAGCGCGAACGTGTCGATGATGTCCTGGCCGGCGGAGGTGGCGCTCCAGGCGTAGTCGCGCCCGCGGCCGAGCTGGACGTAGAGGTTGATGCCGTCGAACGCCGCGCCGGCGGCGTCGATCCCCGGGCCGTCCGCGCTCGCCGGGGCGTGGACGTCCTCCTCCATGAGGATCTGCGGGTTGAAGTAGGCGACCTGCGGCCCGGCGACCATCAGCGCGTGGCCGTCGGCCGACTCGCGGGCGGAGACGAGCAGCGCGTTCGACGCCCGGGCGGGGAAGCCGAGCAGCGCGCCCAGCGGGTTGCTCGCGCCCGCCGACGCCGTGGTCAGCGGCTGGAAGGTCCCCGGGTCGGGCCGGGCCACGCTCCCGCGGCGCACGTGCTTGGGCGGCGTCTCGTAGGGGAAGCGCCGCTTGAACACGGTCACCGGCGCCTCCGGGTCCTCGGCCGACCGGAACCCCTTGAACACCCGCATCCCGAGCCTGCGGCCGAACCGCTGCTGCA
Organism: Solirubrobacteraceae bacterium; assembly: GCA_025935735.1. The sequence goes on from JAICUS010000466.1 coordinate 4,513, forward strand.
GCGCGTCGGCGATCGCGGAGAACTGCAGCTCCTCGCCGCCGCCCTTGCCGAAGATCCCGCCGACCAGCGCGGCGGTGGCGATCAGGTCGGCCGGCTTGAACTCCTCCGGTCCCTGCGGGCGCCCGATCGCCGCGTACTCGCCGGGCATCTTCGTCGGGTCCAGCCGGGCCTCGTCGATGTACTGGTTGATGCCGGCGATGTAGTTGTTCACGTCGGTGACGATCTGCTGCCCCTGCGCGCCGAGGTACTTCGGCAGGTCGGCCGCCTGCTTCTCCAGGTCGGCCTCGGTGTAGGGGGCCACGGCCCACTGCTCGGCGTCCATCTCGGCGTTGGAGCCGCCGGCGAAGCTCGCCAGCTCGCCCCGGCCGGCGTGGCGCAGGACGTCCATGAAGAAC
>JAICUS010000721.1 GCA_025935735.1 Solirubrobacteraceae bacterium
ACGAGCGGCAACGTAAAGGGGACAGTCCCTAGGCTGCGGTTGGTGATCCATCCCGAGCTGCGGCCGATAGTGGAGGCGATGCTGGCTCTGCCCGGGCCGCCGCCGGAGGACGTGCCGGTCGAGCAGGCCCGTGCGGCGCATGCCGCGGAGACGCAGCAGCTCGCCGGGCGGGGGCCGCAGGTGGCGCGCGTGGAGGACGGCGAGGTCGCCGGGGTGCCGGTGCGGATCTACGAGCCGGCCGGGGCGCGGGGGACCGTGGCGTACTTCCACGGCGGCGGCTGGGTGCTCGGCACGCTGGACTCGGTCGACGCCGTGTGTCGCGCGCTCGCCGTCGCCGCGGGCGCGCGCGTGGTCAGCGTGGACTATCGGCTGGCGCCCGAGCACCGCTACCCCGCGGCGCTCCACGACGCGCTGGCGGTCACCCGGGCGCTCGAGCCGCCGCTCGCCGTGGCCGGCGACTCGGCCGGCGCCAACCTCGCGGCCATCGTCGCCCGCCACGAACACGAGCGGCTGGCCGCCCAGCTGCTCGTCTACCCCGTCACCGACGCCGGCGTGAACACGCCGTCCTATCGCGAGTTCGGCGACGGCTTCGGGCTCACCGCCGCCGGCATGCGGCGCTTCTGGGACCTCTACCTCGACGGCGCCGACGGCCTGCAGCCCGACGCCTCGCCGCTGCGTGCCGAGCAGGACGAACTCGCCGGCCTCCCGCCCGCCTACGTGCTCACCGCCGAGTGCGACGTGCTGCGCGACGAGGGCGAGGCGTACGCGCGCAAGCTCCGCGAGGCGGGCGTGGACGTCACGCTGGATCGCCAGCCCGGCGGCATCCACGGCTTCTGGCGCTGGCAGACGACCCAGGTCGCCCGCGACGCCGCACATCGCGCCGGCACCGCGCTGCGCGCCGCCTTGGCCTCCTGAGCGGTTCGCGTTTGGACAGCGGCGGCGGCCGCGAAGGGATACCGTCCACGGCATGGCCACGATGACGACCGCGTTCTGGCATCCCTTCGCCGACATGGCCGCCGTGTCTCGCCGGGAGCTGACGATCGAGCGCGGCGAGGGCGTGTGGGTGTGGGACGCCGATGACAACCGCTATCTCGACGCCACCGCGTCGCTCTGGTACGCCAACATCGGGCACGGCCGCGCCGAGGTGATCGACGCCGTGACGGCCCAGATGCGCAAGCTCGAGGCCTACCAGACCTTCGGCGACTTCGGCAACCAGCCCGCCGCCGAGCTGTGCGCCAAGCTCGCCGCCCGCGCGCCGATGGAGGACGCCCGCGTCTTCCTCGCCTCCGGCGGCGGCGACGCGATCGACACCGCCGCGAAGATCGCCCGGCGCCACTTCATCATCCGCGGCGAGACCGAGCGCGTCCACATCATCTCCCGCACCGGCGGCTACCACGGCACGCACGGCTTCGGCACGTCGATCGGCGGCATCGAGGCCAACGTGACCAACTGGGGTCCGCTGATCGGCGGCACGTCCACCGTGCCCTACGACTCGCTGGAGGCCCTGGAGCAGGAGATCCAGCGCGTCGGCCCGGACCGCGTCGCCGCCTTCTTCTGCGAGCCGGTGATCGGCTCCGGCGGCGTCCTCGCGCCGCCCGAGGGCTACATCGAGGGCGTGGCCGACCTGTGCGCCGAGCACGGGATCCTGTTCGTGGTCGACGCGGTGATCTGCGGCTTCGGCCGGCTCGGCACCTGGTTCGGGATCGAGCGCTGGCCCGAGGTCCGCCCCGACCTGATCACGTTCGCCAAGGGCGTCACCGCCGGCTACCTGCCGCTCGGCGGCGTGATGGTCGCCGGCCACGTCGCCGCGCCGTTCTTCGCCGAGCCGGGCGGCCCGATGCTCCGCCACGGCGCCACCTACGCCGGCCACCCGGCATGCTGCGCCGCCGCGCTGGCCGTGATCGACGTCTACGAGCGCGACGGCCTGATCGAGCGCGGGCAGGAGCTCGAGGGCCCGCTGCACGACGCGCTGGCCCCGCTGGCCGACCACCCGGCGGTGGGCGAGGTGCGCGCCGGCTTGGGCTTCCTGGCCGCCGTCGGCCTCTCGCAGGACGCGCTGGCCGCCGAGCCGGGCGCGGTCGCCCAGCTGGCCCAGGCCGCCCGCGAGGCCGGCGTGCTCATCCGCCCGCTGCTGGGCGGCGTGGCCTGCTCGCCGCCGCTGACCGCCGAGCAGGAGCACATCGACCTGATCGCGCAGGCGATCCGCCACGGCCTGGACCGCCTCGGCGACGTCCCGCCGAGGCCGGACGAGAGCTCAGGCGGCTAGGCGGGTCGCGGCCCGCGCCGCCGGCGGTGCGGGCACCGCGAACGACGGCGGCGCGATCTCCAGGTAGTGGCGGAAGCCCCAGTGGGACACGCGCGAGCGCGCGAACGCGCGCGTCAGCGTGTCCAGCGGGCGCCCGTGCAGGTGGCGGATCGACTGCTGGGCGAGGTACATCGCCTCGAACTTCACGCGGTGCGAGCGCGAGAAGGCGCCGTAGCGGCGCAGCGCTTCCGCGCGGTCGCGGCGGCCGTCGAGCACGGCGCGCAGCTCGCGCCCGAGCGCGATCCCGAAGTAGAACGCCGTGCGGATGCCCTCGGCGGTCAGCGGCAGGCAGTGGCCGGCGCTGTCACCCGCGAAGAACACGCCGTCCTCCACCGCCGGGCGCAGCCGGTGGGGGATCCAGTTGCCCTGGTAGCCGTG
>JAICUS010000284.1 GCA_025935735.1 Solirubrobacteraceae bacterium
CCCGGCCGGCGTCGGCAAGACCGAGCTGGCGAAGGCGCTCAGCACGTACCTGGGCCGGACGCTCGTGCGGCTGCAGTGCTACGAGGGCCTGGACGAGGCCAAGGCGCTCTACGAGTGGAACTACCGCAAGCAGCTGCTGCGCATCCAGGCCGAGGCCGAAGGCACCGGCTGGCAGGCGGTGCAGGACGACATCTTCGGCGAGGAGTTCCTGCTCGCCCGGCCGCTGCTGACCGCGATCGCGTCCGACGAGCCCGTCGTGCTGCTGATCGACGAGATCGACAAGACCGACCAGGAGTTCGAGGCGATGCTGCTCGAGCTGCTGAGCGACTTCCAGATCTCGATCCCCGAGCTCGGCCGCATCGAGGCCCGCACCCACCCGGTCGTGCTGCTCACCTCCAACAACTCGCGCGAGCTGACCGAGGCGCTCAAGCGCCGCTGCCTGTACCTGTGGCTCGACTACCCGACCACCGAGCGCGAGCTGGAGATCGTCCGCCTGCACGCCCCCGAGCTGCCCGAGACCGTCGCCCGGCGGCTCGTCGAGGTGATCGCGATGGTGCGCGAGCTCGACCTCAAGAAGCCGCCGTCGATCGCCGAGTCGATCGACTGGGCGCGGGCGCTGCTGCTGCTCGGCGCGCAGGACATCGACAACGAGACCTTCAAGGCGACGATGTCGATCATCGTCAAGCACCGCACGGACCTGGACACCGTGGCCGAGCGCGTGGGCGTGCGCCTCGGCGCCGCGGCGTGAGCCTGCCCGGGCACCTGATCGGCTTCGCCGACGCGCTGCGCTCGGAGGGCGTGGCGATCGGGACGAGCGAGCTCAACGACGCGTTCGCCGCGCTGGGCGAGGTGCCGTGGACCGAGCCGGCGCCGTTCCGCGAGGCGCTGGCCGCGACGCTGGCCAAGTCGCAGGAGGACCGGCGGGTGTTCGACCTCGTGTTCGAGCGCTACTTCTTCCGGGCGACCGAGGGCGCGGCGCTCGCCTCCGGCGTCCGCGAGGGCGAGACGGGCGAGTCCGACGGCATCACCGGCGGCGAGCGGATCGACTACGACGCGCTGCGCGAGCAGATCCTCGACGCCATCCGGCGCGGCGACGAGGCCGCGCTGCGCGACCTCGCCCGGCTGGCCATCGCGGCGTTCGGCCGCCGCGGCGAGGGCTCGGGCGTCCTGGGCGTCGACGTCCAGCGGATACGAAGAGCCCTCGGCCTGCGCTCCGACCCCGGTGGGCTGGTGAAGGGCGAGGGCTCGCCGATCTCCTACGAGGGCCTGACCCGCGAGCAGATCCGGCGCTTCGAGGCGCACCTGCGGCGCGAGCTCGAGCGCGCGCAGATCGAGCGCACGCAGGCGCTGCCGCCGTCGCGGCCGCTGAACGAGCTCGACCGCGCGCTGCCGTCCGGCCCGCTGCAGGACCTCGCGGCCGTGCACCGCGTGGTGGCGCAGCTCAAGCGCCGGCTGGCCACCCAGGGCCACACCGCGCGCGGCGCGCGCCGGCACGCCCACGTCGACGTCCGGCGCACGATGCGCGCGTCGCTGCAGACCGGCGGCGTCCCCGTGGTCCTCAAGTACCGGCCCAACCGCCCGCGCCGCCCCGAGCTCTACGTGTTGTGCGACGTCTCCACGAGCGTCACGTCCGCGAGCGTGTTCTTCCTGAGCGTTTTGCACGCGCTGCACGACTCGTTCCGGCGCATGCGCTCGTTCGTGTTCGTCGAGCGGATCTCCGAGGTGACCGACGTGTTCGCCCGCGAGCGCTCGTTCAAGGCGGTCAGCGACGCGATCTCCAAGGACGCCGGCGTGGCCGACGTCTCCGGCTACACCGACTACGGCCGCGTGTGGAGCGAGTTCCTGAAGCTGGTGGAGGACGACCTGCACCCGCGGGCCACGGTGATCGTGCTGGGCGACGCGCGCACCAACGGCCGCGACCCGCGCGCCGACGTGTTCGCCCACGTGGCCGAGCGCGCCGGCCGCACGTTCTGGCTGAACCCGGAGCCGCGGCTGTATTGGAACTACGGCGACTCGGTGATCGCCGCCTACGAGGAGTTCTGCGAAGCCTACGAGTGCTGGACGACGCGCCAGCTGGAGGACTTCGTGCGCGCGCTGACGCGCCCCTACGCCTGATCCTCGCCGTCGCCGTTGCGCCGCGCGCGGTAGGCGTGCACCGGCTGGGCGATGCCCTTCAGCCGCTTGCGCCCGGCGTCGGAGAACTCGAAGCCGTCGCCCGCCTGGTCGCGCACCTCGGCGGTGACGAGCACGGTCGACGGCCGCGCGCGGGTGGTCAGCCGGCTGGCCAGGTTCACCGGGTTGCCGTACCAGTCGCCCCAGCGGTGCACCGCCTGCCCGCAGGCCACGCCGGCCCGCAGCTCGGGGAAGTCGTCCTGGCGGGCCGCCGTCTCCACCAGCGCGAGCGTGCACTCGAGCATCGGCGCCGGCTCGGACGCCACCAGCATCACCGCGTCGCCGATGAGCTTGACGATCCGCACCGGCGGCTCGATCACCTCGCCGGCCAGCCGGCTCAGCCGCCCGGCCACGCCGCCCAGCTCCTCCACCGGCAGGCTCTCCCCCAGCTCGGTGAACCCGACCAGGTCGGCGAACGCGATCACCGCCTCCTGCGTGCCGTCCAGGCGGCCCGTCCGACGCTGCTCCTGGGTGAGCGCGTCCTCGCGCAGCACCTGCTGGAGGTGCAGGGCGAAGACGTGCTCCAGCCACGGCCCGGCGAGCGGCATCAGCTGCCCGGCCACCGCGGCGTAGCGGTGGGCGAGCGCGTACTCGTCCATCCCCGGCTCGATGAACGTGTTCGCCACCAGCGTGCGCGTGGCCTCGGCGTAGCGGGCCATCCCCTGGCCGAGCACCCGGGCGACGTCGAGCGCGTCCTCGTCGGCGAAGCCGGCCTGACGGTGCATCGCGCCCAGCCGCGCCGCCTCGACGTCCTTGTCGCCGTAGAGCCGGTCGTGCTCGTTGGGCACCGGCAACCCGAGCGCCCGCCAGGTGGCCAGCAGCAGCTCGAGCGGCACCTCCGCACGCTCGGCCACCTCCCGCGCGGTGTAGCGGACCTCCGAGCTCAGCGCCCGCGACACCGGCGCGAGCACGAGCTTGTCCTCGGCCACGATCCGCCGCAGCTCCTCGAGCTCGACGCCGTCGGCGTGCAGCTCGTCGAGCAGGCGGCTGCGCGCGGCGCGCGCCGCCTCGTCCTCCAGTCCGTCGAGCAGGCCCTCGGCGTCCCAGTCCACGGCCCCGGATGTTAGGCTGATGGTCGTCAACACAGGGGGGCTGGGAGGATCGCCCGGCTGAGATAGCGCCCGTCCCGCGCTGACCCTTCGAACCTGTGGGGTAATGCCCGCGGAGGGAGCGATGCAGACCGATCTTGAGGCTCCCGCGACGGAGCCTCGTGACGTTCAGCAGGAAGTGGCGCTCGCGGGCGTGCGCAAGGCGTTCGGGCCCGTGGTGGCGCTGGACGGCGTGGACCTGCGCGTGGCCGCCGGCGAGGTGATCGCCGTGGTCGGGCCGAGCGGGTGCGGGAAGTCGACGCTGCTCGAGCTCGTGTGCGGATTGCTGGCGGCGGACGCCGGGACGATGAGCGCGCCGCCGGCGGCGCTGATGCCCCAGCGCGACGCGCTGCTGCCGTGGCTGAGCGCGCTGGACAACGCGGCGCTGGCCCGGCGGGTGGCCGGTGACAGCAAGGCGCGGGCGCGGGCGGCGGCCCACGCGCACTTCGCGGCGTTCGGCCTGGAGGGCTTCGAGCGCGCGCGGCCGGGCGAGCTGAGCGGCGGGATGCGCCAGCGGGTGGCGTTCCTGCGCACGCTGCTGGCGGGCCGGCCGGTGCTCTGCCTGGACGAGCCGTTCGCCTCGCTGGACGCGCTCACCCGCGCGCAGGCGCAGGGCTGGCTGGCCGAGGCGCTGGCCCGCGAGCCGCGCACCGTGCTGCTGGTCACCCACGACGTCGAGGAGGCGGTCCTGCTGGCCGACCGCGTGGTGCTGATGTCGCCGCGGCCCGGGCGGGTGGTGGGGACGCTCGAGGTCCCGCTGCCGCGCCCGCGCGCGAGAACCGACCTCGCCGTGGTCGAGCTGCGCGAGCGCGCGCTGGCCGCGCTGGGGGTGGCGACGTGACCGCGGTCGCGCGCCCCGGCGCCGCCGCGCGCGGCCGGCGCGCCGCCGCCGGGTGGGTCGCGCCGGCGCTGGTCATCGTCGCGCTGATCGCCGTGTGGGAGCTGATCGTCGACGCGGGTCTGGTCGACCCGCTGCTGCTCCCCGCGCCGCACGCCGTGGCGCGCGCGCTGTGGACCGACCGCGGCGTGCTGGCGCCCGACCTGGCGACGACCACCTGGGAGGTGCTGATCGGCCTCGCCGTCTCGCTCGCCCTGGGCGTGGCGGTCGGCGTGCTCATGCACCTGCATGGGAGCGCGGAGCGGACGCTGCGGCCGCTGGTGATCGGCTCCCAGGCGGTGCCGATCCTGGTGATCGCGCCGCTGATCGTGCTCGTGCTGGGCTTCGGGCTGGCGCCGAAGGTGCTGATCGTCGCGCTGGTCTGCTTCTTCCCGGTCGCCATCAACGTCTACGACGGGCTGCGCGACACGGACCCGACCGCGGGCAAGCTGCTGCGGTCGCTGGACGCCACGCGCTGGCAGGCGCTGTGGCTGCTGGAGGCGCCGTCGGCGCTGCCGGCCGCGTTCACCGGCGCGAAGGTCGCCGCCGCGGTCGCGGTCACCGGCGCGGTGTTCGGCGAGTGGTCGGGCTCGGACTCCGGGCTCGGGCACCTGGTGATCAACGCGAACTTCCAGCTCGCCACCGCGACCCAGTTCGCCGCGACCGTGCTGCTGATCCTGGAGGCGATCGCGCTCTATGTCGCGTTCGCCGCGCTGGAGCGCCGCGTGGTGTCCTGGACGCCGAGGGCCGCGCGATGAGGCGCTGGGCGATCCTCACGGCGCTCGCCGCGCTCGTCGTGGCCGGCTGCGGCGAGAAGCCGGAGCCGACCGGGAACGGCGGCGGCCGCGCCGAGCCGTTCACGGTGATCCTCGACTACCTGCCCAACGCCGACCACGCCGGCATCTACGCCGCCCAGGCCGCCGGGCTCTACAAGCAGGCCGGGCTGGACGTGAAGATCGAGCCGCCGCCCGACCCGGCGGCGCCGCTGCGGCTGCTCCAGGGCGGCCGGGCCGACGTGGCGATCTCCTATGAGCCCGAGCTGCTGCTGGCCCGCGACGCCGGCGCCGAGAGCCTCGTGTCGGTGGCGGCGCTCGTCCAGGCCCCGCTGACCTCGCTGATGGCGCTGCCGTCGGCGAACGTCCACTCGCCCAAGGACCTGGCGGGCAGACGCGTCGGCACGGCCGGCATCGGCTACCAGCACGCCTACCTGCAGACGATCCTCCAGCACGCGGGCGTGGACCCGTCGAGCGTCAAGGAGACCGACGTCGGCTTCAACCTCGTGCCCGCGATGGTGTCCAAGAAGGTGGCCGCGACGCTCGGCGCCTACTGGAACTACGAGGGCATCCAGCTCGCCCGCCAGCACCGCCACCCGGTGATCATGCGCATGGACCAGCTCGGCGTCCCGACCTACGACGAGCTGGTGGTGGTGGCCAAGCGGGAGAGCCTGGACACCGCGGGCGCCTCGCGGCTGCGGCGCTTCCTGAACGCCACCGCGGCGGGCTATCGCATGCTCAAGACGGACCCCTCGGCCGGCGTGGACGCGCTCGCGCAGGCCTCGCACGGCATCGACAAGGGCCTGCAGGCGGCGAGCATCCAGGCGACGCTGCCGGTGTTCTTCCCGAAGGACTCGTCGAAGCCGTGGGGCTACCAGGACGTCATGGAGTGGGCGGCCTACGAGCGCTGGATGCGGGCCAACCACCTGCTCAAGCGGCCGCCCTCGGAGTCGCCGCCGCTGACGAACGAGTTCCTCGCGGGACAGGGAGCCGCCGGGGCCCAGTGAGCCGCAGGTACTCGCCGGCGAGGCCGGCCCAGGGCGCGTAGGCGGAGAAGAACCCGCGCACCTCGGCCTCGTCGGCCACCGCCTTCGGGTGGCCCGTGAGCAGCCGGCCGACGAGCTTCAGATAGCCCAGGTCGCCGGCGGGGATGACGCCGAGCTCGCCGCGGCCGTGCAGCGCGACGATCTCCACCGTCCACGTGCCGATCTCGGGGATGGCCAGCAACCGCGCGCGCCAGTCGGGCACGTCCAGGTCGACCCGCGCGGCCCGGCGCAGCGCGAGCGCGCGCTTGCCGGCCAGCCCGCAGGCCTCCAGCAGCGCCGGCGCCTGCGCGGCCACGACCGCGGCCGACGGCGAGTCGCGCAGGCCCGCCCAGCGACGCCCGAGCCGGGCGATCAGCGCCTTCTGGATCTCCGTCGCCCGCTCGCCGTCGATCAGCTGCTCGGCGACCGCCCACATCAGCGCCTCGAAGCGGGTCGGGTTGCGGCGCACGCGCAGCTCGGGGCGGGCGCGGACGGCCCGGCCGATCACCGGGTCGTCGCGGAAGCGCTCGTAGAACTCGGCCAGGTCGTCGTCGACGCCGAGCGCGAAGCGCACGCGGGCGATCCCGGCGCGGGCGGTCGCGTCGGTCGGCGCGCGGGCGGCGAACACGACCCGCGGCCCGCGCTGGGCCACGGCGACCACGGCCGGCTCCGGCGCGTGGACGAGCCGCACGAGGCCGTCGCCCCGCCGGCGCAGCAGGCCGTCGCGCGAGCCGCCGCCCAGCCGGAACGGCCAGCGCGGCACGACGACCTCGCGGACGAGGACGGTCAATCCCGGCGCAGCAGGTGGACGTCTATGAGGAACGAGTTGGACGACACGATCTCGCCCAGCGCGCCGCCCCGGCGCTTCTTGCGCGCCGCCCGGCGGGCACGCGCGCCGCGCACGACGGCGACCGTGGTCACGCCGGCCACGAACCCGGTGGCCGCGAGCGCGGCCGCCTGGCGGGCGGGCACGAGCCCCGCCGCGGCGGGGCGGTCCTCCACCACGCCCGGCTCGGCCACCACGGGCAGGCCGTCGACGACCTCCTCGTCGATGTCTGAGGCGTCTTCTTCCAGCACGAGCCACGGACCCTAGCGCCCCCGGCGGACGCCCGTGTCAGCGGCCGCGCCGCGACGCCATCGTGCCGAACACCCGGTCCCAGTACGGCGCGCTGATCCCGTAGCCGCGCGTGTCGTCCTGGAAGTGGTGGCGCATGTGCAGCTCGCGCAGCCACTTTCCCGCCCGCGTCGTCGGCGTGTGGTGGTGCAGGTGGTAGTGGATCATGTCGTAGGCCAGATAGCCGGCCAGGAAGCCCGCGCCGAACGCGGTCGCCCGGTCGGCCCCCAGCACGAGCCAGAAGAGCGCGTAGAAGACCAGCGCCAGCGGCACGGACGCGGCCGGCGGCATGACCAGCCGCAACGGGTCGTTCGGGTGGTCGTGGTGGACGCCGTGGACCATCCAGTGCAGCCGCGCGCCGACGCCCTGCTCGGGCTCGAAGTGGAAGATCCCGCGGTGGATCCAGTACTCGGCCAGCGTCCAGAACGCGTAGCCGCCGATCGC
>JAICUS010000577.1 GCA_025935735.1 Solirubrobacteraceae bacterium
CCGGACGCAGCGGGCCGGCGACGTCCGTCGCTCAGCAGCGGTGACTTCAACCCGCTTTCCGTGAAGGAGTCGCAACGGGCGCCGGGGCGGTGACTGCGGCGGTGCGGTGTCCGCCGCAGCCGGGAGGCCCCACGGCAATCGTCGCCACACGCGCGGAGCGCCGCGGCGGCGAGTCGACATCCGCTCTCAGCCTCCTTGCGCCATATCCGGGCGGCCTGGCGGTGGACGCGGACGTGGACGGAGTGGCCGTCAAGGCGGCCCCAGTCGATTACGGCAGCCGCCGCTGGCCCTCCGAGACACCCCGCCTTGACGACGCCGTCTCGCGACGAGCTTGCCCCGACCCGGAAGGGATCCGGGGCGTTGCCGATCAGTGCGTGCGCGAAGCGATGGCGAGATGAAGCCCGCGCGGGCGGGTGCGCAGTTCGATCTCCCGCTGGAGCCACATCTGGCGCTCGCCCGCTACCGCCTGACCACGTCGAGCACGATCGAGACCTCCACCGGCGCGCTGTCGGCGATGCCGACCTCGGCGTCGATCGTGTGCCGGCCCGGCCGCAACGGGCGGCCGAGGGTCGCGTCGTATCCGGCCGCGACGAACGTCGCAGGTCCGGGTGTCGCGTCATTGATCGGCGTCTGGGGGTAGACCGTCCGGAACTGTGGCGAGACGTTGCGGAACCGCGGATCGAGCACGTTCTGAGGCGGGCCGCCGTCAAGCGACAGGTTGATGTAGGTCACGACACTGGGGCCGAACGCCAAGCCCTCCGCGCAATCCCGCTGCTCGGGCGCGGTGGCGGCGAAGAACGGCGGCGGCTCGTTGCTGCTGCAGTCGGCGCCCGGCAGCGTGAGGAAGAGCTTGGTGTCGACGGGCATCGTGCAGGTCGCGGGCTCGTTCTCGACCACGGGCGCCAGAACGCTGTCGTGCGGCCCCAGCCGCAGGCAGATCGGCGCCGCGTCCGGGTCGCCGAGCGGGTTCTCCGCCGCCGGGATCGCCAGAACACGCGCCCACCACTGTCCGAGTAGGAAGTCGCCGAACCCGTGCACCCCGGCGAACGGCGCACGGCCGTGCCCCTGACCGTGGTCGCCGTGCGCGGTGGCCACGCCCGCGGTGCACAGCAGGACGAGTACTGCGGTGGGAACGGCCCGGCGAAGACGCATGCGATGCTCCTTGCGGTCGACCCGGCGATGCTCGCACCGGCGCTGCGTGAGTGGTGGCTTCGCGGGCGGACGAAGTGCTTGACGGAGGCAAGCTACGTGCCGGCGGTGTGGCTGTAAATCGGGGATTCCGCAGCTTTGTGCGGGCCGCGGGCCGCGTTGCCTGCGTGGTTCCCGAGGGGTTACAGTCGGGCTGCGGTGGCTAATGACGTCGACGCCACACGATCGGGTCCTGGCAGGTTGCTTGGCCGAGAACCGGAGCTTGCGCGGATCGAGCACCTGCTCCGTCGTGCTTCGCACGGCCCCGTCGGGATTGCGATCGCGGGCCCTGCTGGGATCGGCAAGACGACGGTCTGGCGCCACGCGGTGGACGCGGTGCGGGCCTGGGGGTATCGGGTCATGGAGGCGGCACCGGGCGAGACGGACGCCGCGTTGGCGTTCTCCGGCCTGGGCGATCTGTTCGACGGGCTGGCCGACGGCGCCTTGTCCGGTCTCCCCGAGCCGCAGCGCCGGGCTGTGCTTGCCGCGTTGTTCCTCAGCGACGCGGGCGATGCGCCAGCGGACCTCGAGGCGTTGCCTCGAGCCGTCCTCGGGGTCCTCCGCCGGCTCGCCGGTGAAGCACCGGTCGTGCTGGCGATCGACGACGAGCAGTGGCTCGACCGCGCCTCCGCGCGCGTGCTCGCGTTCGCGTTGCGCCGGATCCGCGACGAGCGACTCTGCTTGCTCATCTCGAGGCGAGCCGGCGGTGGGGCGCTCTGGACCGAGGTTTCGGCCGGTTTCCGGGCCGGCATCGACGTGATCGAGCTCGCCGGCCTCGACCTCGCCACCACGTACCGGATGCTCGCGCCGGCGCTGGAGCGCAAGATCTCGCGGCGCGAGCTGGCGCGGGTGCACCGCATCTCGGGCGGCAACCCTTTGTACGCCCTGGCGATCGGCGCCGAGCTCGACCGCACGAGCGGCGGCGCAAGCAGCCTGGACGAGATTCCCATCCCGAGCACGCTCAGCGACGCGATCGCGCAGCGGCTCGTACACGTGCGCGCCGGCGCAGAGGCGCCGCTGTTCGCGATCGCGGCGCTCGCCGATCCGACCCTGTCGCTGCTGCGCGCCGCGCTCGACGGATTCGACGCCACACAGCTCGACTCCGCGATCCGCGCGGGGGTGATCGAGGCCACCGGTGGGCACATCCGCTTCTCGCATCCGCTTCTCGCATCCGTGCACTACGCAAGCGTCCCTGCGCTCCAGCGCCAACAGCTGCATCGACGGCTGGCCGGCGTGGTCACGGATCCGGAGGAACGCGCCCGGCATCTCGCCCTCGGCGCACAGGCGCCGAACGAGGATTCCGCGCGTCAGATCGAGCACGCTGCCGTGCTCGCCGCACGCCGCGGAGCGCCCGAGTCCGCGGCCGAATTGCTCGAGCACGCGATCCGCTTGACCCCGCCCGGCCAGAATGAGGTGCGCTGGGGTCGCATGATCGCCGCGGCCGAGCAGCACTCTCGCGCCAACGACCGCCGGCAAGTCGCCGAACTGCTCGCGCGGCTGCTGCTCGAGCTGCCGAGCCGCGAGATCCGTGCGCGTGCCCAGTTTGCGCTCGCGCGTGCCCGAACGGACGACTACGGCGTCGTGGCGGCGATGCTCGACCAGGCACTCGTCAACGCCGGCGGCGATCACCGGCTACGTGCGGAGATCGAAGTGGTGTACGTGAACTCCTCGTCGAACCTCGGCGATTACGACGGCAGCGTGCGCCACGCCGAGGCGGCCGTCGCCAGCGCTGAGCGGCTCGACGAGCCAGGACCACTCGCCACAGCGCTGGCTGCCCTGGGCTCGGCCTGGTTCCATTGCGGGCGCGGGATCCGGCACGACCTGTTCGCGCGGGCGATCGAGATCGAGCGCGGCGCGCCGCGCTCGATCTCTACGTACTGCCTGCCGAGCGCGGTCTACGGCTCGACCCTGCGGATGGACGACGACCTCGACGCTGCCCGGCCGCTGCTCGAGAAGGCGGCCGATCGCATGCGGCGACTCGGAGACGACAGCATGCTCATCGGGATGCTCTGGCGCCTGGCCTCCCTCGAGTGGTCGGCCGGCGACCCCGTGGCGTGTGAGAGATGGCTCGCCGAGGCCGCCGACAGGGCGGCCCAGCACGACGACGCCGAGATGAACTCGTGGGTGGCCGAGCTACGGGGGACGATCGCCGCGAGCCGCGGTCAGTTCGAGCAGGCGCGCCGACACGCGGAAGCACAGCGCACCTTGGCGAACCGGAACCGCGACCTGCAGGAGCAACGCGAAGCACGGGTGTTGCTCGCGAACATCGAGCTGTGGAGCGGCAGACCCGAGGCCGCGCACGAGCTGCTCGCCCCGCATCGCCGATGGGTGATCGCCCACGGTCCCTGGCACGTCTCCACGTCTCTGATCCATCTGTGGTCCTCCGACATCGAAGCGCTCATCGCCCTGCACCAGCTCGACGACGCGCAACTGGTCCTCGACGACTTCCTCGAGCGCACGGCCACGTACCCGAACCGGCACGCGGTGGCCGTCGCGCGGCGCTGTGACGGGCTGGTGCTGGCCGCCCGCGGAG
>JAICUS010000210.1 GCA_025935735.1 Solirubrobacteraceae bacterium
CCGTACTTGGCGCCGACCTGCTCGGCGAACGCGTAGTCGTCGTCGGGCTCGATGCGCGCGCGGCCGCGGACGTCCATGTAGCGGTACGGGTTCTGCAGGTCGAGCAGGAAGAGGCTGCACTCGGGCCGCTTGCGCAGGTTCTTCGTCTTCAGCCGAGACGTGTTCAGCGACACCTTGAGCTCGCCGCCGGCGTGCAGGAACCACACCTCGGTCAGCTGCGGCGCGCCGTCGCGGCCGAGCGTCGCCAGCGTGGCGAACTGCCCGTCGAGGAGGTCGGCGTGGGATTGCGGGAAGTCGGTCATGCCCGCATTGTGCGCGTCAGCGCACGCGGGGCTCGCCGCCGCTCATCCGCACGGCGAGCTGGGCGCGCGAGCGGACGCCGAGCTTGGCGTAGACCTTCGACAGGTGCGCCTCGACCGTGCGCGGTGTGACGAACAGCCGCGCGGCGATCTCCTTGTTCGCCAGCCCTTCCGCCACCAGCTCGGCCACCCGCCGCTCGGCCGCGGTGAGCACCGCCGTGGCCGGGCCGCGGCCGGGGATGCGCGCCAGCTCGGCGGTCGCCCGCCCGGACCACAGCGCCGCGCCGAGGCCGTCGAACACCGCGAGCGCCCGCTCGAGCGCGGCGCGGGCCGCGGCGCGCTGGAGCGCCCGGCGCTCGATCGAGCCCTGCGCGAGGAGGGTGCGGCCGCGCTCGAAGGGCTCGGCGAGGCGCTCGTGCTGCGCGAGCGCCTCCGCGACCGCGGTGCGCGCGGCCGTGAAGTCGCCGCGCGCCGCGCTCAGCAGCGCCCGGCCGCGGGCCGCCGCCGCCCGCATCGACACCCGGTCGAGCGCCGCCGCGCGCTGCTCCAGCAGCGCCAGCATGCCCTCCGCCTCGTCCAGCCTCCCCAGCCCGATCAGCGCCTCGATCTCGTCGGGGAGGAACCGGACGACGCCCGGCTCGGCGATCCCGAACCCCGTGATCAGCTCCGCCAGCGGGGCCAAGCGCGCGTGCGCGGCCGCCGGGTCGCCCAGCGACAGCTCGAGGAAGCCGGCGGTCGCGGTGAGCTGTGTGACCTGGGCGAGCGCCCCGGCGTCGCGGGCGACGCGCAGCCCCTCGGCGAGCGTGGCCCGCGCCGGCTCGACCTGCCCGGCGTGCGCCTGCACCCGTGCCCGAGCGTGCAGCGCCCAGGCGTACAGGGTCCCGAGGCCGGCGTCGCGGCTGCGCTGCACCGCCTCGGCGGCCAGCCGCGCCGCGCGGTCCCAGTCGCCGGCCCGGCAGGCGAGCTCGCTCATGGCGAACTGGACGGTGGGCAGCGCCCGCTCGTCGCCGTGCTCGGCGGCGAGGCGCGCCGTCCGCTCATAGAGCGCCGGCGCCGCCGCGAGGTCGTCGGCCATCACCGCCAGGCTCGCGTACGCGTAGCTGGGCAGCTGCTCGAACGGCACCTGCTCGACGATGGCCGCCTCCAACGACACGGCGGCCTCGAGGTCGGCGCGCGCGAAGCCCTGGCCGCTGAGGAACGTGTTGAGCGCGACCCGGCCGCGGGCCAGCGCCAGGATGCCGGGATCGCCGAGCCGCTCGGCGCGCGCCAGCGCCGCCCGCGCATGCGCCAGCGCGCCCGGGATGTCGCCGCCGAGCATCGCCGTGAACGCCAGCGCCTGCTCGGCCTGCGCGCACAGGCGCTCGTCGTCGCCGGCCTGCGCCGCGGCCTCGCCGAACAGCGCGTGCGCGGCCGCGACGTCGTCGCTGAGGTAGCGGACCTCGCCCAGCCGCAGCGCCGCGCGGGCGCGCTCGCGCCCCGGCGGCAACGCCTCCGCCAGCCCCTCGAGCAGCACCCGCCCGCGCGCGGTGTCGCCGGCCGCCAGGTGGTACTCGGCCGAGCGCAGGGCCCGGGCGAGCCGCTCATGGGCGAGCTCCGGCGGCGTCAGCCGGTGGGCGTGCTGCTCGAGCTCCGCCGCGGCCGCCGGAGCACCGCGGCGGTGGGCCCGCAGCGCCGCCGCCTCGAGCTCGGCGGCCACGCCGGCGTCCGGCGCCTCGCTCGCGCGCGCGAGGTGCAGCGCGCGGTCGTCGGGGTCCGTGGCGGCGCGCGCGAGCCGCGCGTGGGCGTGGCGCAGCAGCTCGGCGGAGGCCTCGCCGTAGACGAACGAGCCGAGCAGCGGATGGGTGAACGCGAGCCGCTCGCCGTCGCGCGCGACGATGCCCGCGGCGAGCGCCTCGTCGAGCCCGGCGCCGTCGAGCGACCGCAGCAGCGCCGCCGTCGGGTGCGGCGCGCAGGCGCACAGCAGCGACGCGTCGCGGGCCGCCGGCGACAGCGCCGCCATCCGCGCCCGCAGCAGCGCCGCCATGTCGTCGGGCAGCGGCAGCGGCGCGCCGGGCTCCAGCGGCTGCCCGCGCGCGCTCAGGGCGCGGGCCACCTCGAGCGCGAAGTAGGGATTGCCGCGCGTGATGCGGTGCAGCTCCGCCAGCCGCGGCCGTGCGAGCGGCGCGGCGAGCCGGCCGGCCGCCAGCGTCCCGAGCTCGTCCACGGTCAGCGGCCCGAGCGACAGCACCTGCGCCGGCGGTGCGAGCTCCGCGCGCTCGAGCCCGCGGCGGGCGGCCAGGAGCGCCCGGACCCGCCCATCGGTCAGCCGGCGGAACGCGAACTGCAGCACGGCGGCGCTGGGCGCGTCGAGCCACTGCAGGTCGTCGACGGCCACCAGCAGCGGCCCGGCGGCGGCCAGCGCGCGCAGCAGCGCCAGCACGGCGCGCGAGACGGCCAGCCGGCCGAACGCCTCCGGCGGCTCGGCGCGCACGAGCGCCGCCTCGAGCGCGCGCCGCTGGACCGGCGGCAGCGCGGCCGTCGCGGCGCCGTCGAGCGCCGGCTCGAGCAGGTCCCCCAGCGCCACGAACGGCAGCGCGGTCTCCGCCTGGACGGGCCGGCACGACAGCACCCGGTACCCGCGGTCGCGCGCCTGCGCGGTGGCGATGCCCCAGACGGTGCTCTTCCCGATCCCCGCCTCGCCGTCCAACAGCAGCACCGACAGTCCGGGCCCGGGTCCGTCCAGGAACGCGGTCAGGGCGCCGAGCTCTCGCTCGCGCCCGATGACGGTCTGCATCTCGGCGCGAGTCTAACCCCGCGAAAGATTGTGGATCCGCCCAATTGCGCGGCGCTGGCCGCCGCCGTACGTTCGCCACGCCGTTTGACGAACCGGATCAAGGAGGAATCGGATGAGCGTGCGAGCAGCCGTGGTGGGCACGATCGCCGTACTGGCGCTGAGCGCGGCCGGCGCGCGGACGTCCGCCGGCGCGACTTCGGGGCCGCGCACGTTCGTCGGCCAGGTGTCGGGCGGCGCGCAGTTCATCGCCGTCGTGGCGAGCCGCGGCACGGGCGAGGCGACCGCCTACCTGTGCGACGGGCGGCGCATCAGCACGTGGTTCTTCGGCCACGCGTCCGGCAACACCCTTGACCTGACCTCCGGCACGGGACGCAGGCTGCACGCCACGCTCGCCGACGGCCGCGTGTCCGGCACGGTGGAGCTGCCCTCCGGCGGAACACGGTCGTTCCGCGTGCGGCGCGCCACCGGCGTCGCCGGCATCTACCTGGTGAACCGCTCGCTCGACCGCATGCGCGGGTTCTCGAGCCGGCGGGCGAAGCTTGCCGCCACGGTCGCCCGCGCGAGCGGCGGCCGGTTCGCCATCCACGGCACCGTCACCCCCCGCGGCGGCTCCGCCGTCGCCCTCCAGGGGACCGGGCGCTTCCTCGGCTCGCTGAAGCGCTCGGCCACCTGGATCGTGCTGGGGGACGGCCGGGTGCACGGCGGCACGCCGACCAACACCGCGGGCGGCGGCAACTGCTCGATCTGGTCGAAGATCAAGCAGATCATGACCGGCGTGTTCTGCGGGTTCTTCCGGGACTAGGCGCAGTCGGCGACGGCGGCCGCGGCGGCCCGGGTGCGCGACGGGCGCAGCACGGTCGCCGCGACCGCGATCCCGGCCAGCGCCAGCGCGGCGGCGATCGCGAAGGCGACGTGGTAGCCGCCGACCAGCGCGGCGTCGCCGGCGCCCAGCGCGTGCGTGCGGGTGGAGGCCGCGGTGGCCAGCAGGGCCAGCCCGAGCGCGCCGCCGACCTGCACGGTGGTGTTCACCAGCCCGGAGGCCAGGCCGGCGTCCTGCGGCGTCGCGCCGGACATGGCCAGGGTCATCAGCGCCGGGAAGCACACGGCCGCGCCGGTGCCGATCAGCACCAGGGCCGGCAGGATGTCGATGACGTAGTGGCCGTGCACCGGCACCTGGGCGAACCAGCCGAGGCCCGCGGCGATCAGGCCGAGGCCCGGCAGCAGCAGCCGCGCGGCGCCGTAGCGCATGATCAGCGCCTCGGAGTAGCGCAGCGACAGCGTGCCCATCACCAGCGTCGTGGGCAGGAAGGCCAGCCCGGTCTGCAGGGCGTCGTAGCCCAGCACCCGCTGCAGGTACAGCGCGCCGAGGAAGAACGTGCCGAACATCCCGGCCACCGACAGCGCCTGCACGGCGTTGGCGCCCGACACGATGCGCGAGCGGAAGATCCGCAGCGGGATCAGCGGGTTGGCCGCCGTGGACTCGCGGGCCAGGAAGGCCGCCAGCAGCACCAGCGCGGCCGCGCCGTAGGCCAGGGTCGTGCCGGAGCCCCAGCCGAGCTCGGCGGCCGGCTTGACGATCGTGTAGACGGCCAGCATCAGCGCGCCGGTGACGAGCACGGCGCCCGGGACGTCGGCGCCGGCGCGCAGGCCGGTCCCGCGGTCGCGGGCCAGCAGCCGCAGCGCGCACGCCCCGGTGGCGATCCCGATCGGCAGGTTGACGAAGAAGATCCAGTGCCAGCTCACCAGCTGGGTGATCACGCCGCCCAGCAGCAGCCCGATCGACCCGCCGGCCGAGGCGACGAAGCCGTAGACCCCGATCGCCTTCGCCTGCTCGCGCGGCTCGGGGAACATCGTGACGATCATCCCGAGGATGACCGCGGAGGTCAGCGCGCCGCCGACGCCCTGCACGAAGCGGGCGCCGATCAGCATCGCCTGCGACTGCGCGGCGCCGCAGGCCAGCGACGCGGCGGTGAAGACGGCCAGGCCGGCGAGAAAGACGCCGCGGCGGGAGATCAGGTCGCCCAGCCGGCCGGCCAGCAGCAGCAGGCCGCCGAAGGCGATCAGGTAGGCGTTGACCACCCAGGCGAGGCCGGACTGAGAGAAGCCCAGGTCACGCTGGATGGATGGGAGCGCCACGTTCACGACCGTGGCGTCGAGGACGATCATGAGCATGCCGGCGCAGAGCACCACGAGCGCCGGCCAGCGCGTGTCGCGCGGGGAGGTTGAGTTCTGCGTCGTCATGCCCCATAGGACCGGGGCGGCGCGCGGAACTCATCGGTCTAGGTCTCGGGCTCGTCGTAGGGCGGCAGCTCGAGCGCCCGCTCGTAGGCCGCGCGGTCGTGCACCGGCGCGCCGTGGGAGACGATCACGCGCTCGAACGGCAGGTCGAGCAGCTCGCGCAGGACCGGCAGCGCGCGCCGCTCGTACAGCGTCGCGTTCCACACCCGCAGCTCGCCCTCCGGCGCCGTCAGAGCGTCGGCGAACACCAGCGTGCGCTGCTCGGGCAGGAACAGCGGCGTCTCACAGCGGCCGCGGCCGTCGTCGAGCGCCCGCAGCCCGCCCGGCAGCGTCTCGCCGCGCTCGATCGGCTCGAGCTCGGTCTCCGGGACCTCCCCGCGGAAGAACAGCCGCGGGCCGAACGCGCGGGCGCCGTAGCGGCGGGCGAACCGGTCGACGTCGCGGACGTGGTCGGGCTTGAGGATCGCCACGAGCGTCGGCGGCTTCGAGTCCAGCCGCTCCCACACCGGGTCGCCGTCCGGCGGCGCGAGCGGGTCGAGCAGCGCCACCTCGCCGCCCGTTTCCACGCACACGGAGGTCACGGGCGCGTCCCAGCCGTGGCCGGGCGTCCAGTCCGGATGGTCCAGGCGCCACAGCCACAGGCCGGGGACTATGTCTTGGAGCTCGGCCGCCATCGCGGCCGCGAACCCTACGGGTTCGTGGTCGACAAGGTGAACGTGAGCGTCTTGGCGTAGGTGCCGGTGCGCAGCGCGTCCAAGGAGCCGATCGCCTGCTGGAAGTCGATCGCCACCGGGGCGTTGCTCACCGGGCCGGTGTAGGTCAGCAGCGTGAGCGGCGAGCCGGAGACGGCCCCGAAGGCGCCGCCGTTCGCCCGGGCCTGCAGCGCGGACGGCAGGGCGAACGCGCCGTTGACCAAGTGGCCGGGGCTCGCGCCCGGATCCGTCACGGTCAGGGCGGCGTCGCCGGCCGTGCTGATCACGGTCGCGGTCGTGCCCGCGGTGTAGGTGTGCGCGACGCCGGGGGTGAAGGCGCCGAAGCTCGCGGGCGCGCCCAGGCTGAGCGTCAGCGTCGCCGGCACCGTGCCGCCCACGCCGCCGTCGACGTAGGTGGCGTAGTCGCGGGAGAGCCGGTAGCCCGCCGGCACGACCTTGGCCGCCGGCGACGCCACGGTCAGCCCGTTGCCCAGGTCGGTCCCGGGCGCGTCCACCAGCGGCAGCCGCAGCTGCAGGTCGCTGACCTGGATCGGCTGCTGCGGCGCGGCCGCCGACGCGGTGCGCAGATACGGCGAGTCCTGGGCCAGCAGCTCGAGCTTGAGCGAGTGGCCGGGCTGAACGGTCCAGGCCTGCGGGTGCAGCTGGAAGACCTGGCGGCTCGTGCCGACCCCGGTCGGGCGATAGACGCCGCGGGCGATCAGCTGCTCGGTGGCGCCGTTGACGTCATACAGCCGCTCGTAGACGGCGTCGTTGGCGCCGGTCACGTTCAGCGTGGCCACGACGGTGGGCGAGCCGGCCAGCGTGTACGGCGCCGTGGCCGCCGGGAGCTTGTACGTGGCCGCCGACGCGTTGTCGGCGCCGGACGTGGTCCGGCAGACGTCGCCGCTGACGAACGGGTCGCTCGGCGCGGTGCCGGGCGCGGCGATCGTCTGCGCCGCGGGCGAGTCGAGCCGCAGCTCGCCCGGCGCCAGCAGCGCCCAGCTCGCGGCGTGGTAGTGCGTGCCGGCCGTGGTGGCGGCCGGGCACTTCGAGGTGAGGATGTCCACGCCGCCGGCGGCGTCGGCCGGCTTCGGTCCGGCGCCCTTGACGTAGTAGTCCATCCAGGCGTTCTCGGCGGCCCCGAGCGCGGCCGCGTCCGGCGCCGAGATCGCGCCCGCGCGCGGGTTGTGGCCGAAGTCGAGGTCGAACAGCGCGATCGGCGCGTCCGGGTGGTCGGCGCGGACCTTGTTGTAGTAGCGGACCGCCTCGTCGACCGGGAACAGGTCGTCGTTCCAGCCGTTGGACAGCAGCGCGGGCGCGGGCGCGACCGAGTCGTCGATGTAGTACGCCGAGTGGTGGGCGGCCAGCTCGTCGGTCATCGCCTGCGCGCCCGGGTTGGCGTCGAACGGGCCGCCGGAGTCGGTGATCGCCTTCCAGCCGACGATGTCGGCCTGCGGGTCGCTGCCCGCCGGGGCGTAGAAGCCGATCGCCGCGCCGACGGCGAACAGGCCGGCGTTCCAGGCCTGCTTCTGCACGCCCACGCGGCGGTCGCCCAGCGGGCCGCGGTAGGGCGCGTCGGCCACGTAGTCGAGCGTGGAGCCGTTGGGCATGAGCGAGTAGTCGAGGTCCGACCAGGTGAACTCGGGCGTCGTGGCGGCGATCTGCATGGCCTTGCCGCCGGGGCTCGTCCAGGGCACGAGCGTGCCGTCGGGGAGCATGGTGCGGTTGCGCAGCGCGCCGAGCGCGATCGACATGCCGCCACCGTAGGAGCCGCCGGCCGCGCCGATCCGCTGCGGGTCGATCGCACCGTCGTCGGCCAGCCGGCCCATCAGGTACTGCGCGTCGCGCACCTCGTAGGCGTCGTGCATCAGGTGGATGTAGCCGTGCGCGCAGGCCGGCTGGCTGCTGACCGCCTTGCCGCAGGAGGCACCCCAGCCGCGGTCGGTGATGGTGAACGCGGCGTAGCCCCGCGTGAGGACGCGCTGGACGTCGGAGCCGGTGAGGCTGAGCTTGGTGCCGCCCCAGCCGTGGTAGAGGCCGATCAGCGGCCAGGACGCATCGGCGCCCGCGGCGGGCGGGAAGGCGACGTTGACGTCGATCGGCGTGCCGTCCCAGCTCGGCACGATCCCGCTGCAGAACCGCTGGCCGTTCGCCTGCGCCGTGCAGGCCACCGAGCCGCCGAACACGCTCGGGATGGCCGCGCTCGCGGTGGCCGGCCAGCCGAACGCGGCCGCGACCACGACCGCCATGAGCATCCTGCGCATACGTCCGTCCTCCTCCTGAGACCCCGGGGCGCCGCTGACTCAACCACGCCGCACGCCGCGCCACAACTGGCCGGAGGGTCAGCCTCCGCGGAGCTCCGCGATCACCTCGGAGGCGATCCGCAGGCGCAGGGCCAGGATCCGGGCGAGGTCGAGCAGCATGGCGTGGGCGAGCTCCGGCGCCTCGGCGCTCAGGCGGGCGAACGCGCCGGCGTCGAGCCGCACCACCTCGACGTCGGTCACCGCGTCCAGCGTGGCCGAGCGCGGGCGGCCGTCGAAGAACGCCAGCTCGCCCAGCACGGACGGCGCGTCGATCGTCTTGAACGCGCCCTCGTCGCGCGGCAGCCGGACGCCGACGGTTCCCTCGGTGAGCAGGTAGAGCGCGCGGTCCTGCTCGCCCGCCTGCACCACCGCGAGCCCGGCGCCGACCCGCCGGACCTCGGCGTGGCCGAACACGGTCGCCCAGTCGGACGCGGTCGCCTCCGGCATGAACAGCAGGTCGGCGGAGTCCTCGTGGGCCTCCTCGGCGAAGACGACGAACGGGCCGGCGTGCGCGCTCACCCGCTCCAAAATACCGCCGCCAGCCGCTCGGCCTCTTCCTCCAGCCCGCGGCGGTCGCCCGCGTCCAGGCGCCCGAAGGGCTCCAGGCGGATCCGCCCGCGCTCCTCGCGCCACGTACCCGCCACCGCGCCGTCGACCAGGAACGTCGGGAACGAGTGCGGCGTCTTGGTGGAGAAGATCCGGGCCCGGTGCTCCTCGGCCAGGACACCGGTGCGGCGGGCGTGGACGAGCAGGATCGCGTCCCAGGTGCCGATCAGCCGGGGCGGCGCCGGCGTCTCGGGGTCGGGCAGCGGCGCGCGCGGGAGGTCGAGCAGGCCGGCGCCGAAGCGGCGCAGCCGTGTGCCGGCCAGCGCGGCGTCGACCTCGGCGAGGCTGAAGCCCGTGAAGCTCGC
>JAICUS010000408.1 GCA_025935735.1 Solirubrobacteraceae bacterium
CGCGTCGGCGCTCGCGTCGGTCGATCCCGACACCGGGGAGATCGTCGCGCTCGCCTCCAGCCAGCACTACTCGGGCAACAGCCAGTTCAACTTCGCCGCCCAGGCGCACCGGCAGCCGGGGTCGTCGTTCAAGACGTTCGTGCTGACCACCGCGATCAAGCAGGGCGTCGACCCGAACTCCACCTACTACGACGGCAGCTCGCCGAAGACGCTGGACCTGCCGGGCGGCGGCGCGCCCTGGACGGTCAACAACGCGGAGCCGGGCAAGGGCACGATGTCGCTCACCGAGGCGACGATCAACTCGGTCAACGCGGTGTTCGCCCAGCTGGTGCTCGACGTCGGCCCGCAGGCGTTCGCCGACACGGCGTACTCGATGGGGATCACCTCCCCGCTGGGCATCGGCCCGCACGGCCATCCCTGCAAGCGGGGGTCGAGCTGCTACATCCCGCCCGCGGACGCGATCGGCGGGCTCGCCGAGGGCGTCACGCCGCTCGAGATGGCCGACGCCTACGCCACGCTGGCCGACGGCGGCGTCCATCACGCCGCGACGGCCATCGCGAAGGTCGTGTTCCCGGACGGGCACGTCGACCGCCCGGCCCGCGCCTCCGGCCACCGCGTGCTCACGAGCGGCGAGGCCTACGAGGTCACGCGCATCCTCGAGCAGGTGATCACCAAGGGCACCGGCGCCGGCTTCACGTCGATCGGCTGCAGCTCGGAGGCCGGCAAGACCGGCACCACCGACGGCCTGTCGGATGCGTGGTTCGTCGGCTACACGCCGGCCTTCGCGACCGCGGTGTGGACCGGGCACCCGCTCTCGCGCACCTACACCGGCTTCGGCGGCCCGACCTCGGGGCCGATCTGGCGCTCCTACATGGAGGCCGCCCAGGGCGGCCACTGCCCCGACTTCCCGGTGCCGACGGAGCTCCCATCGCTCTCGGCGCTGCAGAGCGGCCTCACCAGCTCGCGGCCGTCGGCGACCGCCACCGCCACGCCCGGCGCCACCGGGCTGACGACGACCCCCACCCCCACGGCCACTTCGACGGCGGCTCCCACCGCCAGTGCCACGGCGACCCCCACCCCCTGAGCCGCGCCCGGAGCGGGCGGTCCGAGGCTGAGTCTTCTGTTACCTCGTACGGGCGCGGCTCAGACCGCTCCGGACGTCATCATGCCGCCCGTGGCGCTGCGCGCGGTCCTGCTCGATCTCGACGAGACGCTGATCCCCGAGGACGGGCCGCTGGCCGCGGCGTACCTCGCCGTGGCGCGCGCGATCCACGGCGAGCGCGCGGGCGACGCGGAGGTGAGCGAGCTGCGGGCCGGCCTGCGGGCGCGGTGGAACGGCGAGGCGCCGTGCCCGCAGTACCGGGCCCGGACGCACGTGAGCGCGAGCGACGGGCTGATCGCGGAGTTCGCCGGCGAGGACCCGGCGCTGGCGGCGATCCGGGGCTATCTGCCGCGGTTTCGCGCCGCGGCGTTCCCCGACCCGGCGCTCGTCGCGCTCTGGCAGCGGACGCGGGTGGCGGAGCAGACCGCCTACCCGCACGCGGGCGCGGTGCTCGACCGCCTGCGCCGCCACGTCCGGCTCGCGCTGGTGACCAATGGGACTTCAGACCTGCAACGCCGCAAGCTCGCGCTGGCCGGCCTGGACGGGCGCTTCGACGTCGTGGTCGCCGCGTGCGACGTCGGCGTCGGCAAGCCGGACCCGGCGATGTTCGCGGCCGCGCTGGACGCGCTGGGCGTGGCGGCGTCCGAGGCCGTGATGGTGGGCAACGACCTCGACCGCGACATCGCCGGCGCGGACGCCGCGGGCATCCCCAGCCTGTGGATCCAGCACGGCGGCAACGGCCGCGCCGACCTGCACGACCTCCGCGAGCTGCCGGAGCGACTCGGGCTCTAGACGGCCGGGTCCAGCAGCTCGGCGTGCTCGTCCTCCGGCGGGTAGCCGTAGGCGTAGACGAGCAGGTCCTCGGCGCCGTGGTTGGCGGTCTGCAGCGGCGTGCCCGCCGGGACGTTGACCACGCCGCCGACCGGCACCTCGACGCGCTCGGGCGGCTCGCCCAGGTACATGGTGAGCGTGCCGGCCACGGGCACGAACGTCTCCTCCTGCACCGGATGGCGGTGCCGGCGGCCCTTGGCGCCGGGCTCGTAGCGCCACAGGTTCCCGCGCACGTGCGCGAAGC
Organism: Solirubrobacteraceae bacterium; assembly: GCA_025935735.1. Next base: position 2,178 of record JAICUS010000408.1, read on the forward strand.
CGGCGAGCTCGCTCAGCTCGGCGACGTGCCGGGCGGGCTCGCCGGGCTCGTGCGGCCGGGTGATCCACTCGTACTGGTCGGGACGGACGGCGCGGTAGCTCATGCGCGCCGAGCCTAGAGATCGCGCAGCAGCGCCCCCAGGTTCGCCGTCGGACCGAGATGGGCGAGCTTGTCGGGGTTGACGATCCCCTCGATGGCCACGATCTCGCCGCCGGCGATCTCCAGCGCGCACACGCCGATCACCCGCTGCCGGCCGTCGAGGGCGAGCGCCCCGGCGCCGCCGTTGACCTCGACGGGGCGCATTGTCGCGCCCGGCACCTTCGCGGTCCGGCGGAACCAGGCGAGGACCGCGCGGGCCACCCGCGTGCGCCCGCGCAGCGACCGCGGGAGGGCCGGCGCCTTGCCGCCGCCGTCGCCGGTCAGGGACACGTCGTGGGCGAGCAGCGCCTCCAGGCCGGCGAGGTCGCCCAGCTGGGCGGCCGCGAAGAACCGCCCGGCCAGCGCGTCGCGCTGCTCGCGCGTGGTCTCGAAGCGCGGCCGCCCCTGCTCGACGTGGCGCCGCGCGCGGGTGGCGAGCTGGCGGACGTTGTCCTCGCTCTTGCCGACGATCCGCGCGATCTCCGGATAGCCGTAGTCGAAGACGTCGTGCAGCAGCAGGACGGCGCGCTGCTCCGGCGACAGGCTCTCCAGCAGCACCAGCATCGCCAGCGAGAGCGAGTCGGCCATCTCCGCCTGCTGCGCGGGGTCGTCGCCGCCGTCGGTGATGATCGGCTCCGGCAGCCACTCGCCGACGTAGTGCTCGCGCCGCGCCCGGGCCGAGCGCAGCTCGTTGATCGCCAGCCGGGTCGTGATCGTGGCCAGGAACGCGCGCGGGGACTGGATCCGCTGCCCGTCCTCGAGCGCGCCGTGCAGCCGCAGCAGCGCCTCTTGGACGACGTCCTCGGCCTCGGAGACGCTGCCCAGCATCCGGTAGGCGATCGCGAAGGCGACGGGTCGCAGCTCGTCCAGGAGTCGTTCACGGTCGGTCACACCCATAAGACAGCACGGCGGCGCGGGTTGTGACACGTCGGGGGGCGAACATTCCGCGCCGCGGCCCTACAGGGGTCGATGGCACCCGCCCGCACCTCCGTCCCCGCCCTCCGCGTCCGGCAGTGGCTGCCCGAATGGGACGCGGTCGGGTTCGACGCAGAACGCCACCGCCGGCGGCCCGAGCCGTGCTTCTACGCGTTCGCGCTCCCGGCGGCGGTCCTGAAGCGGTTGACCGGCGTGCACAAGCGCGAGGCCAGGGCCGGCGAGCCGCGGACCGAGGAGCTGTCCACGCAGCGCCTGCATCAGCCGGAGCGCTCGCGGGAGATCGGCGAGTTCGTCCGGTTCGGCTTCCCCTGGTCGGAGCTCTCGCCGCGCCAGCGCGCGGACGAGCACGCCGACCTGCGCAAGCCGGGCTGGCTGCCGACGGCGATCCTGCTGAACATCCTCCAGGAGGGCGAGGTGCGCAACGGGCGCCGGGTCGCTGCGGGCGACCTCGTGCGCGTCGAGCCCGGCGACGGGTCGCGGGCGACGATCCACCTGCCCGCGGCGGACGGGGCGTGGGAGCCCGGCGGCCTGCACCCGTTCGAGGTCATCGACGGCCAGCACCGGCTGTGGGCGTTCGAGGCGCGCGACACGCCGGCCTCGTTCGAGCTGCCCGTCGTGGCCTTCCACGGCCTGGACCGCAGCTGGCAGGCCTACCTGTTCTGGAGCATCAACATCAAGCCGAAGCGGATCAACGCCAGCCTCGCCTACGACCTGTATCCGCTGCTGCGCGGCGAGGAGTGGCTGGAGCGCTTCTCCGGCCCGTTCGTGTATCGCGAGACCCGCGCGCAGGAGCTGGTGGAGGTGCTGTGGGCGCACCCGGAGTCGCCCTGGCGGGGGCGGATCAACATGCTCGGCGAGCCGGGCGCCGGCCAGGTCCGCCAGGCCGCCTGGGTGCGCTCGCTCGTGGCCACGTTCGTGCGCGCGTCGGCGGGGCCGCGGGTGCGCATCGGCGGGCTGTTCGGCGCCCGCCCGCGCGAGCACCGGCCGGCGGTGCCGTGGACGCGGCCCCAGCAGGCGGCGTTCCTGGTCGGCGCCTGGGCCCGGCTGGCCGGCGCGATCGACCGGGCGCGGCCGGAGTGGGCGCGGGCGCTGCGGCGCCGCGGGGCGCAGCCGTTGATGTTCGCCGCCGACTCGCTGCTGAACACCGACCAGGGGGTGCGCGCGTGGCTCGCGGCGCTCAACGACCTGACCGTCGTGCGCGAGGCGGAGCTCGGGCTGGCCGGCTGGGAGCTCGACGAGGTCGGCGACGCCCGCGACCACGGGGACGTGTCGCGGGCGCTCGCCGGCCTGCGCGGGCAGGCGGCGCTGTGCGCGCACCTGGACGCCCTGGCCCGCGCGGCAGCGGGGTTCGACTGGCGCACGGCGGGCGCCGCGGGGCTCGACGAGGACGAGCGGACGCTGCGGCTCACGTTCCGGGGCAGCGGCGGCTACGCCCAGCTGCGGCGCCGGCTGCTGCGCCACCTCGCGGATGGCGAAGAGGCGGAGATCGCCCGCGCCGCCGCCGCCGTGCTCGAGGTGCTCGGGTGATGACCGGGCGGCGACGGACACGCCAGGGGGCGGCGCTGCGGAGCCTCGTCCAGCACGCCGACGCCCGCGCGGTGGCCGGCGGCTACGGGCTCATCCGCGCGGCCTCGCCGCGGCTCGTGGCCGCCGGCAACCGCTTCGACGGGCCGGTGCCGGAGGACGTCAGCGCGCCGGTGGCCGCCGACGCCCCCGCGTTCTTCGCCGCCGCCTCGATCCTGCACCTGGAGGACGGCTACAGCTACGCCGGGCGCAGCATCGGCGCGCTGCTGCGGGGCGACCGCGGCTGCGCGAGCCACATGGCCTACTACGCCGAGCTGCGGGCGGCGCTGGCGCTGCTCGCGGCCAACGGGCTGCTGACGCTGCACACGGTGGTGTTCTCCCTCGGCCCGGGGGGCGCGCTGCGGCGCGAGTGCCCCGGGCTGGGCACCCACCGGCTGGCCTGGCGGCTGCTGGACCACTGGTCGCGCCGCACGGCGGCGTTCGACGTGCTGTGCGACGCGCTGCGCCCGTTCGGCGTGCCGCTGCGCGACTGGCTGCAGGCGGCGACCGTGCCCGGGCTCGCTGCGCCGGCGCAGGCCACGGCGCAGCACTGGCTGCGCGCCTGGTCGCTGGACCTGCAGCGCATGGACGCCGACCACACCGCCCGCAACCGCTTCAGCTACAACCCGACGCGGCTCTATCCCCGGCCGGCGTTCGCCGCCCAGCCGTTCGTCACCCGGACCTGGCGCCTGCTCGAGCCGACGCCGGGGAGCCCGTTCGCGGCGTTCGACCGGCACCTGCTGCGCGCCATCGTCGACTTCGTCGTGGCCCGGACCGTGGCGGAGGCCGCCGCGCAGGCGTCCGAGCGGGCCGCCGAGGAC
>JAICUS010000632.1 GCA_025935735.1 Solirubrobacteraceae bacterium
CGTGGATGGCTCTCAGCAAACCGCGAATCTCGCAAAGGTGGGAGTCCCTGTTGAGAGAGGTACTGGCAGGGTCCCCCAGACGCACACGGCCGGCTCTACGCTTGCGACGTGGAGACCAAACAGGAGATCCGCGACTTCCTCACCTCCCGCCGCGCCCGCATCACGCCCCAGCAGGCCGGGCTGACCTCCTACGGCCCCCGCCGCGTCGCGGGGCTACGCCGCGAGGAGGTCGCCGTCCTGGCCGGCGTCAGCGTCCCGTACTACACCCGCCTCGAGCGCGGTGACATCAACGGCGTCTCCGAGAGCGTGCTCAACGCTCTCGCCCGCGCGCTCCGGCTCGACGACGCCGAGCGCGCCCACCTCTTCGACCTCGCCCGCGCCGCACAGCCGACCCCAACGCGGCCCCGACGCCGCAACTCCAAGCAGCGCGTCCGGCCCGAAGTCCAGTGGACCCTCGACGCGATCACCGGCGCCCCCGCGTTCGTGGGCAACGAACGCCTCGACATCCTCGCCGCCAACCAACTCGGCCGCGCGCTGTTCTCAGAGCTCTACGCCGCGCCAACGCGGCCCGTCAACACCGCCCGCTTCGTTTTCCTCGACCCCCGAGCCGAGACGACCTTCGGCGACTGGGACCGCGTCGCCAGCGAAACGGCCGCCATCCTGCGCTCCGCCGCCGGGCGCGACCCGTACAACCGCGAGCTCTCAGACCTCGTCGGCGAGTTGGCGACCCAGAGCGAGGCGTTCCGCACCCGCTGGGCCGCGCACAACGTCCGCTTCCACAACACCGGCGTCAAGCACTTCCACCACCCCGTCGTCGGCGACCTCCACCTCGCCTACAACCGACTCGAACTGCCCGCCGACACCGGCCTGAGGCTCGTCACCTACACCGCCGAGCCCGGCAGCCGCTCAGAAGAGGCACTCAAGCTGCTCGGCAGCTGGGCAGCCACCGCCGACGCCGAGGCACAGCGCGCGACAGACACCAGCTGAGGCCCTGATTATGCCGAGCAGTTGCGGCCGACCGCCGCCGCTCGAGCACGATCGCGGCGCACCCTCGGCATAAAGCGGCGCTCGGCATAAGCGGACTAATGCGGACATCCGCATAAGTCATCCCACCACCGGACTCCCTAGACGCTGCGCGCAGCCCGCACCGGGGCGCTGGCCCGTCGGCAGCGTCAGGTCGCCAGCGCGAAGCGCTCGCGCACCGCGGTGACGCAGCGGTCACGGCTCACGGGGCCGTCGAAGCGCGCCCGGTCGAAGCGGGCGAACGGCTTCTCCAGCGCGTCCAGCGCGTCCACCGCCGCGGTCAGCTCCCGCCGCCACCCGTCGTCGTCGGGGCGTGGGTCGGCGGTCAGGCGCTCGATCGTGTCCATCAGCTCGCCCTTTGCGACGATCGAGGCGGGCGTCACCACACGCAGGCAGACTGCGTAGTTGCCGCGCAGATACGCCTCCCACTGCTCGTCCGCCGTGCCTGCCTCCGGGTAGCGGGCCGCCGCGGCGTCCCAGGCGGAGGCGAACCACGCCGGCAGCGCCGCGAAGCTGCCGGCGAGGTGGGCGAGCTCGAAGTAGTCCGGAGCGACCAGCTCCGTCCCGTCCTCGAGGACGTACGGGATGGCGGGCAGCAGGCGGTCGGCGATCGCTTGGCGCACGCGCCCGGGGTCGTGGCCGTGCGCCCGCGCGAGCACCGCCAGGTCGACGAAGTGCGTGCGCAGGTACGGCAGGTCCTCGGGATGCGGGTGGGTGCTCATTCGCCGGAGCATTCCACGGCGACGCTGCGGTCTCCGTCGAAGGATTCGGCCGGCTGGCTCTCGTGTGCGCCCAGCCCGGCGAGCGCGACGATCGCTCCGAGCAGCGGCAGCACGCGCCGATGACGACGCCGTCCTCGAGCGCATGGACGTAGTCCTCGCCCGACGGGTGCGCGGGCAGGCGGGCGGCGATCCGGCGCTGACGAGGGCGAGGCCGCCGCCGATCTGCAGCGCCGTGTTCTGGATCCCCGCCGCCAGGCCCTGGCGCTCCTCCGGCACTCGAGCGACCGCCGCGACCGTGAACGCGGCGTAGGCCACGCCCATCCCCAGGCCGAAGCACACCAGCGTCGCGGGGGGATCACCGGCGCGTAGCTGGAGCCGACCTCGAGGCGCAGCAGCAGCGTGAACCCCGCCGCGACGACGAGCCGCCCGCCGCCGCGGCTGAGCCGCGGGCCGATGCGCTCGATGAGCGGCGGCACGAGATAGCGCGACACGTCTGCTGCGACAGGCCATTTCTTCCGCTCCTCTCAGCGCTACCGGGCGCGCCGCCGCCGAGGCCGACGTCGCGAAGTCACCCCGAAGGCCGCGCGTGAGGCGCTCGACCTCCTCGGCCGACGGCGCGTAGTGCGCGTAGATCTGCGTGGTCTTCAGATCGGCGTGGCCCAGGTACTCGGCGATCCCGCCGCGCCGGCGCGCCTGGTCTTGCAGCTCGTCGGGGAGCGTGCGCGCGTCGACGAGGAAGCCGCTGACGCTGACGAGCCACGCCAACGTCGTGGCCACCGGCCCGTTCCGGACCCCGCACACGCCGGCGCTCGCGGGGACGCTCGATCCCGATGTCCGGCAGCTGCACAGCGCGGACTACCGCAACCCCGAGCAGATCCCGCCCGGCCCCGTCCTCATCGTCGGCGGAGGGAACACCGGCTACCAGATCGCCGAGGAGCTCTCCGCCACCCACCAGGTTCACCTCTGCGTCGGATCGCGCCAGACGCCGCTCCCCCAGCAGCTCCTCGGGCGCGACATCTTCCGCTACCTCGTCGCCGGCGGCCTGATCGCCACGAGCGTCGACACGCGACTCGGCCGGCGCCTGCAGGGCCGCGAGATGCTCATCGGCTCAAGCCCCCGCGCGGCGCGCCGACACGGCGTCACGCTGCACCCCCGCGCGGTCGCCGCCCACGGCTCGACCGTGCAGGTCGCCGGCGGCACGCGCCTCGACGTGCGCACGGTCATCTGGGCCACCGGATTCACGACCGACCATTCCTGGCTCGACCTACCCATCTTCGGAGACGATGGACGTGTGCTCCAGCGACGCGGCGTCACCCCCTCCCCCGGCCTCTACTTCCTCGGCCTGCCCTGGCAGCACACCCGCGGCTCCGCGCTCCTGGGGTTCGTCAAACACGACGCCGCCCACCTGGCACAGACGATCGCCGCACGCAGCCGGCGGCCGGCGCTCGCCTGAGATGGCCGCCCGCGAAACACCGGCCACCCGAGCGGCCCGCAAGGCCGGCGCGGCGTTCCGTGCACGAGTACCGGCAC
>JAICUS010000526.1 GCA_025935735.1 Solirubrobacteraceae bacterium
CGGCCTGACCGTGACCGTGGTCGGGCTCGGCGGCGTGGGGGAGCTGGTCGCGCGCGGGCTCCACGACGCGGGCGCGCGGCTGATCGTCACCGACGTCGACGCGGGCAAGCGCGCGCTCGCGGACGAGCTCGGCGCACGCTGGGTGGAGCCCGAGGGCGCCCAGCGGCACGAGTGCGACGTGCTCGCCCCGTGCGCCCTGGGCGCGACGCTGACCAGCGAGGAGGTGGCGGCGCTGCGCTGCCGGATCGTGGTCGGCGCGGCCAACAACCAGCTGGCCGGCGACGGCGTGGCCGCCGAGCTGACCGCCCGGGGCATCGTCTGGGTGCCGGACTTCCTCGCCAACGCCGGCGGGCTGCTCTACGCGGTCAGCCTGTCCCGCGAGGATCTCACTCCCGCTCAGGCGCTGGAGCGCGTCGAGGGCCTCGGCGAGACGGCAGCTGAAGTGCTGCGCCGCGCCGAGGCCGAGAGCACGACGACCCTGGAGGCGGCGATCCGCGTCGCGGACGAGCGGATCGCCGCGAGCCTCACGGGTTAGTGGTCGACAGCGTGAACGTGAACGTCTTGGCGTAGTTGCCGGTGCGCAGCGGGTCGTTGGCGCCGATCGTCTGCTTGAAGTCGATCGCCACCGCGTCGTGGCTGACCGGCCCGCTGTAGGTCAGCAGCGTCGTGGGCGCCGCCGAGCCGCCGACCGGCGCGAACGCCGAGCCGGTGCCGAGCGGGCTCGTCGCGTCCGCCTGCACCGGCTGCGGGAGCGCGAACGCGCCGTTGACCAGGTGCCCCGGCGCGGTCGTGTCCGGGTCGGACACCGACAGCGTCGCGTCGCCCGCCGTGCTCAGCACGTCGGCCGTGGTGGACGCGTTGTAGTCCATGGCCACGCCCGGCGCGAACGAGCCGAACGACGCCGGCGCGCCGAGCGTCAAAGCGAGCGTCGCGGGCACGGTGCCGGTGACCGACAGCGGGTTGGCCTCGATGCGGCCGAACGCGCCGGCGAGCTCGCCGTTCGGGCCGGCCGTGTAGAACAGCGAGGTCTTCGGGCCGCTGTTGGTCGCGCCGCCGCCGAACTCGAGCGCCCACAGCCCGCCGATGACCAGCGGGTTGCCGTCGAGGCCCTTCAGCATGCCGTCCGGCGTCCAGGCGTTCGGCGCCGTCTCCTTGAAGGCGTTGATGCGCCCGTCGCCGAAGTTGCCGACCAGCAGGTCGCCGCCGAACGCGCCGAAGCTGGCCGGCGCCTGGGCCACGCCCCACGGCGCGTCCAGCGCGCCGCCGGAGGCGACCCGCCCGAGTAGGGCGCCCGAGGTGGTGAACGCGTCGACGTAGCCCAGCCCGGCGCCGTCGAGCTCGTCCTCGGCGTCGGCGTCCTGCTTGGCGTAGGTGACGAACACCCGGTTGCCGATCGTCTGGACGTTGAACGGCGCGTAGCCCGCCGGGATGCCCGGGTCGGCGAACGCGCCCGCCGGGTTGGTGCGGGCGAACGCGTTGTCGAAGACGTCGATCTTGGCATTGTGGAAGTCGGCGGCGAACAGCTGCGCCGCCGCGCCGGCTCCGGTGACCGCCAGCCCCTTGTAGATCGCGCCGTCGGCCGCGGTGTACTTGGTCTCCGTCGTCGTGCCGGTCCGCCAGGCCTGCACGGTGCCCGACTCGGTGTCGAAGATGAACGCGGCGTTGCCGCCGGTGATCGGGAACGTCGCCGGCGCGCCGCCGAACACGATGCCGGTCGGACCGCCGGTGACGGTGACGACGAGCCCGTTGGGCGCGCCGGTCGCGGGATACAGCGTGGACGTGTCCGTCCCGTTGTTGGACGTCCACCACGGGGACGTCGCGCTGCCCGCGAGGCCCCACGCGTTGACGAGATGGGTGTCGAGCCGGTCCGCCGGGACCAGCGCGAGCGACGACGACACCATGGGATGGACGAGGTACTGGTCGCTCGCGGCGACCGCCTTCCCGGCCAGTCCAAGACCGGCGATCGCGAGCACCGCCGCGAGCCGGGACCCTCGAGCAAGAACCGTTCGCACGGCCACCCTCCTAGGACTCTGAGCTGACCCGGCCACGCCGCGCGCCCTCTACGCCGGCGGCCGGAGGATCGGAACGGCGGGGCATACGCACGCCGGCCCGCCATCGTTCGAACCGCGGCGCCGGCCCGTCCGTATCCCCCGGTCTCGGTCCGTATGAGTGGAGGGGGAGAATGAATCGAGGCACGCGCGCGGCGCTGGTCGCGCTGGGCTGCGGCGCGCTGGCCGGGATCCCGGCGCTGGCCCGGGCGCAGCAGCAGGACCCGCTCAGCGGGACGGTCACCGCGAAGGACGTCGGTACGATGGGCGACGGGCGCTTCAGCGTCAACGACACCGACGCGACTACGCTCAACGTCGCCACCGGCGCCACGGTCACGTTCGAGTACCGGGACGGCGGCGCCAGCTTCCACAACGTCCACTTCGAGAGCGCCCAGCCGGCGTCGTGCCGGCAGACCAAGGGCGCCAACCTCGGTGCGGTCCCGCCGCTGCCCGCCGGTCCGGCCCCGGCCGGCTGGTCGGGCACCTGCACCTTCACGGCGGCCGGCAGCTACCCGTTCCACTGCGACCTGCACGCGGACATGACCGGCACGATCGTGGTCCGCGACCCGGTGGCCGCCACGCCCACGCCACCGCCCGGCGCCACCCCCACGCCCACGCCCGGGGGGAACCCGTACCCCACGCCCACGCCCACCGCCGACCCGCCGCAGTCGACGCTGCGCGGCGCGGTCAAGCTCGCGTCGCGTCAGACGGGCACGCGCGTGCGCGGGAGCGTGCAGGTGAAGGCCGCGCGGTCGCGGCTGGAGGTCTCGGTGTCGGCGCGGCTGCCCGGCCACCGCAAGGCGGCGCGCGTCGGCCACGCGCGCAAGACCGTGAGCAAGGCCGGCCGCGCGGCGTTCGCCGTGCCGCTGTCGGCGAAGGCGCGCGGCGCGCTGCGCAAGCGCCACCGGCTCCGCCTCGCCGTCACCGTCGCGCTCACGCCGCCGGGCGCCCACAAGCTCTCGCGGACCCTGCACACCACGCTGCGCCGCGGCTAGCCTGGGCGGGGTGCGCCGCTACGCGCTCCTCGCCACGCTCGCGCTCGCCGGCTGCGGCGGCGCGCCGGCCCGGCCCGCCACCACGCCGCGGGTGGAGCTCAAGCTGTCCTCGCCCGGGGACGGCCGGACGCTGCGCGCCGACACCGTCGACATCGCCGGCACGGTCGCGCCCGCGGGCGCCGCGGTGACCGTGGCCGGGCACGCGGCGACCGTCGACGGCTCCAGCTTCACCGCGACCGTCCCGCTGCAGCCGGGCGGCAACGTGATCGACGTCACCGCCAGCTCGCCGGGGCACCGGCCGGCGGCGGACGCGCTGCGGGTCGTCCGCGACATCCGCATCCAGCTGCCGTCGCTGACCGGCTACGAGGAGGGCGACGCGTTCGACCGGCTGAAGGGGCTCGGCCTGCGCCCGGTGGAGAAGCGCGACGACAACTGGATCGACCGGCTGATCCCGGGCGCGGTGGGCGTCTGCGCCACCCAGCCGAAGGGCGGCACGCTCGTCGTCCCGCACTCCGCGGTCACGGTGATCGTCGCCAAGGACTGCTAGGCGGCGGCGTGGGGCGCCGTGCCGAGGCCGGCGAACTGTTTGCTGGGTAGGGAGGCGATCGGCCTTGGGTCGGGGTCCGAGGGTCGAGTGTGCGCGGGTTGCGGGCCGGACTGGGGGAACCGATCATGGCCGACCACACTTGGCTTTCCTCAGGACTTCTGGTGTAAAGTTTGTCGGCCTACGCCCGCGAAAGGTGACACGCGCGTCCCGAGGGCGTGACCGCACCGATCATCCGTGCACCGCGGCCCGGGCTCTCGCTCCCCTACCCAGCCAGCCGTTCGCCGAGCCCGCCCGCGCGGCCGTCGTCGCTTCGGAGTCCGACGCCGCCGCGCTCTACGCGACCTACAGCTACTCCTCGCTGATCGACCGCCGGAACATCCGCAAGCGCCGGCCGTCGCCCAGCCGGCGATCCGGACCGCAGGCGGCGTCGCCGAAGGGCCGGGTTCGCGCCGTAGCGCCGGCGCCTCGTTGCGCCGGCGAACTGCTTGGGGGAGCGAGCCCCCTCGGTGGTTGGCCTGATGCGCGCGGATTTGATCGTTTCGAGCGCCCGCGGACCGACTCGACCGCGACCGACCCTCGCACCGGGGCCGAGGACGGGCTAGTGGCGCACCCGGCAACGATCGCCGGCCTTCGAGCGCGCCGCGCGGCGCTGCGCCGCACCGTCGAAGGACACCCGTACCACCAGTACGAATGACCTTCGCCGGCGCGCCGCAGCATCCA
>JAICUS010000545.1 GCA_025935735.1 Solirubrobacteraceae bacterium
CACCGGCGGCCAATCGCTCCTCTGGGTGTGGCGCTTCGCAAACGGCTATCAGGACTCGGCCGCGAGCGCGCGCTGGAACCCGGTCAGCGGCTTCACCTTCGGCTGGAACGACTACACGACCGGCAGCACGCCGTGTGCAGGCGGTTCCAGCACCGAGGAGAAGTGCGTCGTCTATCCGGGCAACCAGCCGCTCACGGGAACGGTCGACCAGGCGACCGGGACGATCGTCCTCACGGTGCCCGCGACCGACCTGCGGCAGCTCGGCAGTGCGGACGCCGCGGGCCGGCCGCTCGAGCAGCCGGCCGCGGCGCACGCCCGCTTCTACGACGGGACCGCGTTCTCGTTCGCGAACAACGCCGGCCCGACGCAGGACACGCAGACGTTCCTCTACACGCTGGACAACACGCCGGCGATGGACTTCCTGCTGCCCTGAGCACGCATCGCGCACCGCCCCTGACTGATCCGTCAGTCAGGGGCGGTGTTTCGGCTCCCCGCTCGCGCGGTGATAGAGGCTCGTCGATCAGCCGGTCGACCGCCCACAGGGAGACATGACGTGACACATCGCCTGCCGCGCCGGCCACGCGCCCGCGCCGCGCTCGCCGCGCTCGCACTGGTCGCGGCGCTACTTGCGCTGCTCGTTCCGCTCCGCTCCTCGAACGCCGCCACGCCCGGCTCCGGAACCGTCTCGGCGTCCAATCTCGAAACGACCTGGAGCGGCGCCGTGATGGCCCCGAACGCGACCGGGTGCACCGGCGCGAACGACACGAATTGCGACCTGTATCGCCTGACGGTCCAGCCGCCGTCGTACTCGTTCATGGTGAGGATCAAGCTGCAACCGACGGGCGACTGGGACCTCTCCGTCTACGGGCCTGACGGCGGCCTGGTCGGCTCTTCGGGAAACGGGCCGAACCAGATGGAGTTCGTCACGCTGGTCAACCCGGCTGCCGGCACCTACACCGTCGCCGCCGTTCCGTTTGCGCCCGCAGTCGGCGCCGACGGCACGAGCTACACGGCGAGCGCTCAGATTCTCGAGCTGAAGACTCCGGTGCAGCCGCCTGCGGGGACCGACCCGCTGAGGTTCTCGAGCTATCCGGCGCCGAACGGCCTCGGCACGGATGCCGGCGAGCCGTCGCTCGGCGCGAACCTGAAGAGCGGCAAGACGATGTACCAGGCGGGGCTGCAGACGCTGCGCGTCGGGTGGGACGACAGCGTGTCGCCCGCGAACTCCTCGTGGACCGACGTCTCGTTCCCGACGACCTCCGCCGCCTCACTCGACCCGATCGGCTGGATGGACCAGCGCACGGGCCGGTGGTTCAGCTCGCAGCTCTCCGGCACGACGAGCCTCGCGGCCTCCACCGACGACGACGGGGCGAGCTGGCTGCCGAGCGAAGGTGGTCCGCTGAACGGCGGCGTCGACCACCAGACGTTCGGCGGCGGCCCGTACGCCGCGCCCCTGACGAGGGATCCCGCCGGCGTCGTGTATCCGGACGCGATCTACTACTGCTCGCAGGATCTCGTCGCGGCGCTGTGCGCGCGCAGCGACACCGGCGGCACGACCTTCGCGCCGGCGGTCCCGATCTACACCGACGCCTGCGGCGGCCTGCACGGTCACGTGCAGGTCGCGCCCGACGGCACCGTCTACGTGCCGAACAAGAACTGCGGCGGCGCGCAGGGCGTTGCCGTGTCGGAGGACAACGGGCTGACGTGGTCGGTGCGTACGGTGCCCGGCTCGCTGAACGGCGACTGGGATCCGTCGGTCGGCGTCGGCTCCGACAACACCACCTACTTCGGCTGGGGCGACGCCGACGGTCATCCGAAGATCGCCGTCACGAAGGATCACGGCCGCACGTGGACGAACATCCGCGACGTCGGCGCGTCGCTCGGCATCCAGCACACGGCGTTCGCCTCCGTGGTGGCGGGCGACGGCGACCGTGCCGCGTTCGCGTTCCTCGGCTCTACCGAGGCGTCGGCCGGCGCGTTCGCCGACAATCCGAACTGGCCCGGCGTCTGGGATCTCTACGTCGCCGAGACGTTCGACGGCGGCAACACGTGGACGACGGTCGACGCGACGCCGGACGATCCCGTGCAACGCGGGACGATCTGCGCCGGCGGCACCCTCGGCTGCTCGAACGGCACGCGGAACCTGCTCGACTTCATGGGGATCACCGTCGACGGCGCGGGCCGTGTGCTCGTGGGCTACGCCGACGGGTGCATCGACTCGTGCGCGATCACCGGGCCGAACAGCTTCTCGGCGCTCGCCACGATCGCGCGGCAGGTGAACGGCAAGCGGCTCTTCGCCGCCGACGACGTGGTGGCCGCGCCGGCCGCCCCGAACCTGAACGGCAAGACGGAGGGCACCGCGAACGTCCTCACGTGGGCGGCGCCCGACGACCACGGCTCCGCGATCACCGGCTACAACGTCTACCGGAAGCTGGCGGGCGGCTCGAGCTTCACGCTGCTCGCTTCGGTTGCGGCCGGGACGACGTCGTACGCGGATTCGGCGATCACGGCGGGCCAGTCCTACGCCTACCACGTCACTGCGGTGAACAGCGCCGGCGAGTCCGCGCCGTCGAACGACGTCACGCCGGCGCCAGCGGCTCCGGCACCGAACCCGTGCGTCGCGCCGGGGGTCCAGGTGCTGAGCGACGCGACCGGGGACGAGACGACGGGCGACCCGTCCCGCGACATCCAGTGGGTGTCGGTTGCGGAACCGCCGTCGATCGGCACCGGGAACATCGAGTTCCTGATCAAGGTGGCCGACCTCTCGAAGCCGGCGGCGCAAACGACCTGGCCGCTCCAGTTCAAGACGGCGGACAAGGCCGACCACTGGGTGAAGATGGAGACGGACGCGCTCGGGAAGGTGACCTTCGGCTACGGCGACGGAACGGCCGCGACCGATCCGCTGACGACGCCGAAGGCCGTCGATCCGCAGAGCGGCTTCAGCCCCGACGGCACGATCCGCATCGTGGTCCCGCGGTCGGCGTTCGGGATCAAGCCCGGCGACACGCTCACGGCGTTCCTGCTGCGGGTGTCCGTGCGGGCCGGCGTGCTCGACCTGACGCCCGACAACGCTCCCGACAGCACGACGCCCACCGGCGCCTACGCCGTCAAGGGCAACGAGAACTGCTCGACGCCGCAGCCGGACCTCGCAGTGGGCTCGGGCGATCTCGCGCTCAGCGGGCTCAGGGGCCAGGGCAACGACCAGGTGATCGCGGCGGTCGTGCACAACGCGGGCACCGCGTCCGCAACGACGGTGAAGGTGCGCTTCGCGATCGATGGTGTCACGGTCGGCACGGATCAGACGGTCGGCCAGATCCTCCCGGGCGGCACCGGCCGCGCCTCCGTCGTCTGGGACACGCACGGCCAGAACGGGACGCACACGTTGACCGTCACGGCCGATCCGTCGAACACGATCTCCGAGAAGGACGAGAGCAACAACGCCGCGTCACGCCAGGTGCTCGTGCAGGGCAGCAACGTGGCGCTGCAGTAGATGACACTGCGTCGACCGATCCTGGTCGTCGCCCTGATCGCCGCCGCCGCAATCGTCGCGGCGGCGGCGCTCGGGACCACGACGCGCGCCCGAGCGGCCGGCCTCCCCGGCTGCGTCCGGCCGCAGGCGCGCGTCGTCGTCCCGCACCGGCTCGCCGCGTTCCCGCTCCCCCGTGGAGCGATCCTCGACCGGCGGGTCCACCGCTACGGCTACACGATCGTGAGCGGTTACGTCCCCGGCGCGATCAACCCGGTGCGGGATTTCTTCGTCGGCCGCCTTCCGGCCGCCGGCTTCCGGCTGGGGCAGGGCGACGCGGAGGCGGCCGAGGCCGAGGCCGCGTACGTCGGGCACGGGGTCCACGGCCGCTGGAAGGTGCGGTCGGTCGCCGGCTGCCCGGGCGCGCTGACGCTCCAGATCGCCGTCCGCTGAACCGGGCACTGCCCTTCGAGGACATGGCGCGATCTGACATCACGGGGTCTGACCCCGTTTTTGGCTCAACCATGCGGCTAGTTGTGACAATTTCGTCACGAACGATCCACAGCGGCGCATGAACATGCGGAACCGCTTCAACCGGGGTCTG
>JAICUS010000889.1 GCA_025935735.1 Solirubrobacteraceae bacterium
CCGACGCGGAAAGGACCGCGGCCCGCTGCACGGGGTCCCCTACGGGGTGAAGGATCTCGTGGCGGCCGACGCCACGGTGGTTCGCCGGCTC
This sequence comes from Solirubrobacteraceae bacterium, assembly GCA_025935735.1. Next base: position 92 of record JAICUS010000889.1, read on the forward strand.
CGGCGCGCGGGCGCGGTGCTCTGCGCCAAGCTCGCGATGGCGGAGCTGGCCGGCGACTGGGGCCGGAGGGCCGGCCGCTCGCCGTGGGACGTGTCGCGCTGGTCGGGCGGATCGTCGTCGGGCTCCGCCGTGGCGGTCGCGGCGGGCATGCTGCCGTTCACGCTCGGCTCGGAGACGTGGGGCTCGATCCAGTACCCGGCGGCCTTCTCCGGCGTCACGGGGCTCAGGCCGACCTTCGGTCGGATGAGCCGGCACGGCGCCATCACGCTGAGCTCGACGATGGACAAGCTGGGCCCGCTCGCGCGGACCGCGGAGGACTGCGGCCTCGTCCTCGCCGCCACGGCCGGGTCCGACCCGGAGGACCCGACATCGCTCGCCCGGCGGTTCACGCCGCCGTCGGGGCCGCCGTCCCGGCGGTACCGGATCGGGCTGCTTCGCGGCGCGCTGGACGGCACGCAGCCGGAGGTCGGCCGGAACTTCGAGGCGTCGCTGGAGGTGCTCGCGGAGGTCGCCGACCCCGTGCCCGATCTCGAGCTGCCCGACTATCCCTACGACGCGATGGCGGGCATCGTGCTCGACGCCGAGGCGGCGAGCGCGTACGAGCCGGCGCTGGCGCGCGCGGACGCCCTCGCGGGCCAGGCCGTCGAGCCCCGCGACTACCTGCGGGTGATCCGCATGCGCCGCCCGGCGGCGGTCGCGCTCGACCGGCTGCTGTCGCGGGTGGACGCGCTCGCGGCCCCGACGCTGCCCACGGTCGCGTGGCCGGCGGACGTACCCGCCGAGCGGGCCTATCCCGAGTTCCCGGGCGGGCCGAGCATCGCCGGGGCCGCCAACCTGTGCGGGGCGCCCGCGCTGTTCCTGCCGAACGGGTTCGGCGAGGCCGGCCTGCCCACCAGCCTCCAGCTCACCGGCCGAGCCGGGAGCGAGTCGCTGCTGCTGGAGCTGGGCATGCACTATCAGGCGCGCACGAATTTTCACCGGCAACGGCCGCCGGGATTGTGACCCCCGCGCATCCGCGGTTATATCTCGGCACCCCGTAATCGCCCTTTCCGGCAGGAGCGCCCGTGACCGTGTCGGTTCTTCCTTCGTCCCCGGCGGCGTTCGCCAAGGCCACCTGGGACGACGTCGCGCCGTACTTCGACGATCTGGCTCAGCGTCCGCTGGAGCGCGCCGACATCGACGATTGGCTCCGGAGCTGGTCCAGGCTGGAAGAGCTGGTCACCGAGGCGGCGGCGCTGGCGATGATCGCCTACACGTGCGACACGTCCGATCCCGACAAGGAAAAGGACCACCTGCGCTTCTCCACCGAGATCCTCCCCAAGATGGAAGAGCGGAGCGTGGAGCTGGCCCGCCGGTTCGTGGCCACGGGCCATACCACGCCGGCGCTCGCCACCACGCTCGCGCGGTTCCGCACGTCGATCGACATCTTCCGCGAG
>JAICUS010000820.1 GCA_025935735.1 Solirubrobacteraceae bacterium
GGTGCGCAATAGGCTGCCGCCTCCGTGAGCGGCTTCGGGCTCGACAACCTGCCCTACGGCGTGGTCGCGCCGCCGGGGCAGGCGCCGTGCTGCGTCGTCCGGCTGGGCGACGGCGCGGTGGACCTCGACGCGCTGCACCGCGCCGGGCGCCTCGGCTCGCGGCTACCGCCGGGGACCTTCGCGGGCGCCACGCTGAACCCGTTCCTGGCGCTCGGCGCGCCGCTGTGGCGGGAGGTGCGGGAGCGGCTGCAGGACCTCGACCCGGAGCCGGACGTCGCGCTCGACGGCGCGGAGGTCCTGCTGCCGGTCGCCGTCGGCGACTATGTCGACTTCTACTCGTCGCTCGAGCACGCGACGAACCTCGGGCGGCTGTTCCGGCCCGACGCCGCCGATCCGCTGCTGCCCAACTGGCGGCGGCTGCCAGTCGGCTACCACGGCCGCGCGGGGACCGTGGTCGTCTCCGGCACGCCGATCGTGCGGCCGTGCGGCCAGCGGCCGTCGTTCGGGCCGACCGAGCAGCTGGACATCGAGCTCGAGCTGGGCTTCGTCACGGGCGGGCCGCCGGCCGCGCGCATCCCGGCCGGGCAGGCGGCCGAGCACGTCTTCGGCTTCGTGCTGGTCAACGACTGGAGCGCGCGCGACATCCAGCGCTGGGAGTACCAGCCGCTCGGCCCGTTCCTGGGCAAGTCGTTCGCCACCTCCATCTCGCCCTGGGTCGTGCCCCTCGACGCGCTCACGCGGGTGCCCGCGCCGCCGCAGGACCCGGAGCCGCTCGACTATCTGCGCACCACCACAGGGGACTGGGCGCTGGACGTCGACTTGGAGGTCGAGCTCAACGGCGAGGTCATCAGCCGCGGCAACGCGCGCGGGCTCTACTGGACGTTCCCGCAGCAGCTCGCGCACGCCACCGTCAACGGCGCGACGGCCCGGCCCGGCGACCTGTTCGCCTCGGGGACGATCTCCGGCGCCGAGAAGGGCTCCGAGGGCTCGCTCATCGAGCTCGGCCGCCCGTTCCTGCGCGACGGCGACACGGTGGTGCTGCGCGCCGAGCGTTTCGGCGAGGTGACCGGGACGATCAGGCCGCCTGGCGGCGCTGCGCCACCCACATCTGGCGGCCGATGATCCCCACCACGAGCGCGATCGTCGCCCACAGCGCGTAGTGCGAGATGGCGTGCGCGACGTCCACCGCGCGCTGGCCGATGGCGTAGCCGAGGCTCACGCCGAGCGCGATCCACAGCAGCGAGCCGATCAGGTCGAGCGCCAGGAACGTGACCAGCCGCATGCGCGTCCAGCCGGCGGCGGCGTAGATCAGCACGTTCGGCACCGGCTGGAAGTAGGCGATGACGATCGCCACCCAGCCCCAGCGGTGGATGAGCCGCTCCAACCGCGCGGTGCGCTGCGCCGCTTTCGGGTGGTTGCCCATGAAGATGTCCAGCACGCGCTTGCCCCAGCGCCGGCCGGCCCACCAGAAGACCCAGTCGAACATCATCAGCCCGGGGATCGCGGCCACCACGGCGACGACCAGCGAGGCGTCGCCCACCCGGGCCATCGCGCCCATCGTGACCATGGCGGTCCAGGAGCCGCGGATCAGCTCCAGCAGCACCGGATGGGTGCCGACCAGCGACGGCGTCGCCGGCAGCAGCGCCAGGTTGTAGATCCCGCTGAGCATGATCAGGCCGAACAGGATCAGGTCGATGCGCTGCGGACGGCCCTCCCACGGGACCCCGGCGGCTTGCCGCGGCTCCGCGGTCCCATCGTCGAGCACGGGATGAGGGTAACGCCCCGGCGCCGACCTTTGACCGCGGATTATCCCGGGCGCGTATGGCGTCCCAATGCCCGTGCGCCTGCTTCCCGGCCTCGCCGCCGTGCTGCTCGCCGCCGTCGGCCTGACCGGCTGCGTCGCGATCAAGTCCGAGACCGCGACCACGCGCGCGCCCGGCGTGGTGACGATCACGCTGTCGGTCTGCGCGTCCGACCGCGACACGCCCGGCTCGACCTGCAACCCGGACACCAACACCGCCGAGGAGGACAACGGCA
>JAICUS010000702.1 GCA_025935735.1 Solirubrobacteraceae bacterium
CGCAAGCGCAAGGAGAAGGCGCTGCGGAAGCTCGACGCGATGCAGGCCAACCTCACCCGGCTGACCGACCTGACCGGTGAGCTTCGCCGCCAGCTCAAGCCGCTGGGCCGGCAGGCCGAGGTGGCCCGGCGGGCCGCGACGGTGCAGTCAGACCTGCGCGACGCCCGGCTGCGGCTGCTCGCCGACGACCTGGTCGCGCTGCGCTCCGCGCTGGCCCGCGAAGTCGCCGACGAGAGCGCGGTCCGGGAGCGGCGCGCGGTCGTCGAGCGTGAGCTGGCCGCGGCCCAGGCCCGGGAGGCCGAGCTGGAGGCGGCGATCGCCGCCGACGCGCCGGCCCTGGCCCGCGCCCAGGAGACCTGGTATCGGCTGTCCGCGCTGGAGGAGCGCTTCCGCGGCACGCACCGGCTCGCCGCGGAGCGGGAGCGGCACCTGTCCGCGTCCGAGGACGACGCCCGGACCGGCCGCGACCCGGAGGCGCTGGAGGCCGAGGCGGCCGAGATCCGCGACCAGGAGGAGGGGCTGCGGGACGCGCTCGAGCACGACCGCGGCCGGCTGGCCGAGGCGGTCGCCGAGCGGCAGGAGCTGGAGCGGTCGCTCGCCGCGGCCGAGCGGGCGCTGGTCGCCGCGGTCCGCGCGGTGGCCGACCGGCGGGAGGGGCTGGCCCGGCTCGGCGGCCAGGTCGAGGCGGTGCGGACCAGGCTCGGCGCCAAGGCGGAGGAGATCGACCGGATCGCCGCCGCGGCGGCCGAGGCGCGGGACCGGGCCGCGGCGGCGGAGGCCGAGTTCGCGGCGCTGCAGGCCGAGGTCGGCGCGCTCGACGAGGGCGAGTTCGGGCTGGACGAGCGGCACGAAGCCGCGGTCGCCGCCTACGACGCCGCCAAGGCGCGGGTGCGGGCGCTCGGCGAGGCGGAGCGCGAGGCCGAGCGCGACCGGGCCACCTGGTCGGCCCGCAAGGAGGCGCTCGCGCTCGGGCTGACCCGCAAGGACGGGGCCGGCGCGCTGCTCGCCGCCGGCACCAGGCTGCCGGGCCTGCTCGGCTCGGTTGCCGCCCTGCTGACCGTACGGCCGGGGCACGAGGCCGCCCTGGCAGCGGCGCTCGGCGGGATCGCGGATGCGGTCGCCGTCTCCTCGCCCGCGGACGCGGCCGAGGCGCTGCGGCTGCTCAAGACCGACGACGCCGGCCGGGCCGGGCTGCTCATCGGCCGCGCCGCGGTCCCCGGGCAGGCCAGCGATGGGCCGGCTGGCGCGGTGGGTGGCGGCGCGGTTGACGGCGGTTCGGCTGGCGCTGTTGGTGGCGGCGCTGTTGGTGGCGGCGCGGTTGGTGGCGGCGCGGTTGGCGGCGGCGCGGTTGGCGGCGGCGCTCCGTCCGGCGACTCGCCGGGGGCGGCCGGTGGACGGTCCGGCTGGCCGGCGCTGCCGGGCGCCGCGCAGTGGGCCGTGGACCTGGTCGAGGCGCCGCCGGCGTTGCGGCCGGCGCTGGACCGGGCGCTCGACCGGGTCGCGGTGGTGGCCGACCTGGATTCCGCCCGCGACCTGGTCGCGACGCGCCCCGGCGTGCGGGCGGTGACCGCCGACGGCGACCTGCTCGGCGCCGACTGGGCGGTCGGCGGATCCGCCAGCGCACCCAGCGTGATCGAGGTGCAGGCGGCGGTCGACGAGGCCGAGACCAGGCTGGCCGAGGCCGAGTCCCGGCGTACCGGCATCGCGGCCGAGCTGGTCGAGGCGAAGGCGGCCGCGGACGCCGCCCGGCACGCGGTCGAGGCGGCGCTGGACCGGCTCAACGAGTCCGACGCCAAGCTCAACGCGGTCGCGGAGCAGCTCGGCCGGCTCGGGGCCGGTGCCCGGTCCGCGGCGGCCGAGGCCGACCGGCTGGACAAGGCCCGCGCCGCCGCGGCCGAGGCCCGCGAACAGGACGTGGCCAAGCTCGCCGACCTGGAGGACCGGCTCACCGCGGCCGAGGAGATCCAGGTCGACGAGGAGCCGTCCACCGAGGAGCGGGACGCGCTGCAGGCCCGCGGCGGCGAGGTGCGGCAGGCCGAGATGGAGGCCAGGCTCGCCGTCCGTACCGGCGAGGAGCGGGTGCGGGCGCTGTCCGGCCGGGCCGACCAGCTGCTGCGGGCGGCCGCGACCGAGCGCGCCACCCGGGCCCGGCTGGAGGAGCGGCGCCGGTCCCGCGCCCGCGGCGCCGAGGTGGCCGCCGCGGTCGTCGCCGTCGCCGCGGCCGCGCTGACCCGGATCGCCGCCTCGCTCGAGGTCGCGGTCGCCGAGCGGGACGCCGCCCAGCAGGCCAGGGTGGTCCGCGAGGGCGAGCTGCTCGCGCTGCGCACCTCGAGCCGCGAGCTGGCCGGCGAGCTCGAGCGGCTCACCGACGTCGTGCACCGGGACGAGGTGGCCCGGGCCGAGCAGCGGCTGCGGATCGAGCAGTTGGAGACCGCGGCGGTCGAGCAGTACGGGGTGGACCTCGACGCGCTGGTCGCCGAGTACGGACCGGAGGAGCTGGTGCCGCCGTCGGCCGCCGACCTGGCCAGCGCCGAGGCGGACGGGAAGCCGCAGCCCGAGCCGGCCCCGTACGAGCGCGCGGTGCAGGAGAAGCGGGCCGCCCGGGCCGAGCGCGACCTGGCCCTGCTGGGCAAGGTCAACCCGCTGGCGCTGGAGGAGTTCGCGGCGCTGGAGGAGCGGCACGCGTTCCTGTCCACCCAGCTGGAGGACCTGAAGGCGACCCGGCGCGATCTGCTCACGGTGATCCGCGAGGTCGACGAGCGCATCCACGAGGTGTTCGCCTCCGCGTACGCGGACACC
>JAICUS010000741.1 GCA_025935735.1 Solirubrobacteraceae bacterium
AGGAACCCGTCGCGGATCTCGCAGCTCGTCCTCTTCGATCGCGGAGACGCGGTCACCGGCCGCAGCGTGCGGACGAGCTGCATGCGCTCGAGCGTGCCGACGATCTGCGTCACCTGGGACTCGCTCAGCTGCGTCCTATTCGCGATGCGGGTGTTCTGCGTCTGTCCCTGCGCGACGGCGCGGAGGACCGACATGTGGTTGCGCGGGTCCGGCAGCTCTTGGCGCAGCAGCAGGTCCGCCTCCTCGAACAGGAAGCCGTCGCGATAGGGCGCGTGATGGAGGATGTGCTCGCGCAGCGGGGCGTCGTCCGTGAAGCGCTCCAGGTAGTACGGCATGCCGCCGCATACGGCATACGCACGGACGCGATCATCCGGTGAACAGCCGGGGTGGAACAGCGCCGCGTCGCGATAGCCGAATGGCTGGATCTGCAGCTGCCCCGTGCGGCGTCCGTACAGCTCGCCGCCCAGCACCTCGCGCTCGAAGAAGGAAACCTCGCTGCTCGCCAGGACCAGGACGACGGGCAGCCGCCGGCCGGTGGTCCGCCACCAGCGGTTGAGGACGCTGCCGAGCCCCGGCTCTTGAGCCGCGAGGAACTGGAACTCGTCGAGCACGACCAACGTGCGCTCCGGGGCGGCTAATTGCTCGATCGCGGCCAGGATCGCCTCCCACGTGGTCGCCGGCTGCTCGGCCGGCAACGCGTTTCCCGAGACGCGGGCGAGTTCCGTGGACATGTCGCGTAGCTGCTCCGCGCGCGTGACGTTGGTCGCCTCGAAGTAGAACGCCCGCCGGTCGCCGGCAAAGTGGCTCAGGAGCTCGGTCTTGCCGACTCGCCGCCGTCCCCAGACGACGAAGAGCTCCGCCGAGCCGCTCGGCCAGAGCCCGGCAAGAGCCTGCTGCTCATCAACGCGAGCGGTGGAGCGCTACAATCAACCGTGTAGAGGCGTTAGTATCTTCTGTGTTCAGACGCTAGTATTTCGGCTGTGCCCGTCACTCGGGTCCCATACGTGGTGCGCTTACTCGATCAGCGGCTGGACGTGCTTGCGCCACAGTTGCCCGCCGTGATGGTCACGGGCGCGAGAGCGGCGGGCAAGACGACGACGCTCGAGCGACGCGCCGCGACCGTCGTCCGGCTCGACGTTCCGGCGCAGGCGACCGCGTTCGCCGCCGACCCGGACGCGGCCCTGCGCGGCCTGCGCGAGCCGATTCTGCTCGACGAGTGGCAGGCCGTTCCGGAGGTGCTCGGCGCGGTCCGTCGAGCGGTCGAGGCCGACCCGTCCGGGAACCGGTTCCTGCTCTCAGGATCGGTGCGGGCGGAGCTCGACCACGGCGTGTGGGCTGCAACCGGGCGGATCGTCAGGCTCTCGATGTACGGGATGACCGTTCGCGAGCAGTCCGGGCGGGTGGCAGCTGAGAGCTTCTGGGACAGGCTCGTCGCCGGAGCTCAGCCGGCCGCCGCCCCCGACACTCCCGATCTGAGGGGGTACGTCGAGCTGGCGCTGCGCGGCGGCTTTCCGGCGGCAGCGTTGCGGCTGACCGGGGTCGCCCACCAGGCCTGGATGGAGAGCTACGTGGAGAACCTGCTCACTCGGGACCTTCCGGCCGCGGCCGCCGAGACGACGCGCCGGCGCGACCCGAACCGGTTGCGGCGCTACTTCGAGTCCTACGCCCTCAACTCCGCCGCCGACGCCGAGCACAAGACGCTCTACGAGTCCGCCGGGATCAACCGCATGACAGCGCGCGACTATGACGATCTGCTCACCCGCCTCTACGTGATCGACGCCCTGCCGGCGTGGGAGAGCAATCGGCTCAAGCGGCTCGTTCGCACGGCCAAGCGCTACGTCGTCGAGCCTGCTCTGATCGCCGCCGCGCTGCGCCTCGACGTCGACGGGATTCTGGCCGACGGCAACGTCTTGGGCCGCCTGCTCGACACGTTCGTGGCCGCGCAGCTGCGCCCGGAGGTGGCGGTGTCCGAGAGCCGGCCGCGTCTGCATCACCTGCGGACGCAGTCCGCGCGCGAGGAGATCGACCTGGTCGCCGAGCTCGGCGGTGGCCGGGTGATCGGCGTCGAAGTCAAGGCGAGCGCGGCGCCCGGCCCGCGCGCGGCGCGGCATCTGGTCTGGCTGCGCGACCGGCTCGGCGACCGCTTCCTCGTCGGCGTCGTGCTCCACACGGGGCCGCGGGCGTTCTCGCTCGGCGAGCGGATCGTCGCCGCGCCGATCAGCTCGATCTGGGCCTGAGCCGATGCCGGTGCGCCTCGAAAAGTATGGAGTCAGGACCCGGGAAGACGAAGTTCGTCGTCCGCTGGTCGAGCCCGTCGATGTGCGGGCGAATGAGGGTCGACGTGCCGTTCTCGACAGATGCCGTGCAACGGCTGGTTCTCGCCCGGCCGTTGTCGTTCCGGCGAGCCACCGTGGCTAGGGTGCCGACGCATGAAGGCCGAGTCGCAGTCGCTCAAGAACGTCTTCCAGGGGGCGATGCGTTGAGTTCGCGGCGCACTCGGCGCTCTATGAGGTCGTGCAAGAGGACGGGACGCCGGAGGGGGCCGGGGGAGTGGTGCTGATCGACCCGTTCGCGGTGCCGGATGGCGGCGACGAGGCGTTC
>JAICUS010000271.1 GCA_025935735.1 Solirubrobacteraceae bacterium
GGGCGAGGGCGGCGGCACCGGCACGGGCGCGGCGCCCATCGTCGCCCGCATCGCCAAGGAGATCGGCGCGCTGGCCGTGGGCATCGTGACCAAGCCGTTCGGCTTCGAGGGCTCGCGCCGGCTGCAGGCGGCCGAGCAGGGCATCGAGGCGCTGGCGGAGGAGGTCGACACCCTCATCGTCGTGCCCAACAACCGGCTGCTGTCGGTGCTGGACAAGCAGACGTCGATGATGGAGGCCTTCCGCGTGGCCGACGACGTGCTCCGCCAGGGCGTCCAGGGCATCAGCGACCTGATCACGCTGCCGGGGCTGATCAACCTCGACTTCGCCGACGTGCGCACGATCATGGCGGACGCCGGCAGCGCGCTGCTGGGCATCGGCATGGGCTCCGGCGAGAAGCGCGCGCTGGAGGCGGCCGCCCAGGCGACCTCCTCGCCGCTGCTGGAGACGACGCTGGACGGCGCGCGGTCGATCCTGCTGTCGATCACCGGCGGGCGCGACCTGTCGCTGTGGGAGGTCAACGAGGCCGCCCGGCAGGTCCAGGAGGCCGCGCACCCCGAGGCCAACATCATCTTCGGCGCGATGGTCGACGAGAGCCTGGAGGACGAGGTCTGGGTGACCGTCGTGGCCACGGGCTACGAGGCGGCGCGCGCGTCGCGACCGACGCTGCGCGAGCCGGCGGGCGAGCCGCGTGTCACCCGGAACGCGCGCGAGCGCGAGCCGGTGCGGGCGTCGCGGGGCGTCGACGTCGACGTGCCCGAGTTCATCCCCAAGTTCTGACGGGCGGCTCCGCTCGCCGCCCGGGGCGTTTGACGAGGTGGGAGGGCGGGGGGTGGCCGAGCGCGGCGTCGTCGCGGCCGGCCACCCTCTGACCGCCGCCGCGGGCGCGGACGCGCTGCGGGCCGGCGGCAACGCGGTGGACGCGGCGCTGGCCGCGCTGCTGACCTCGTTCATGACCGAGCCGCTGCTCACGGGGCTGGGCGCGGGCGGCTACATGCTGGTCGCGCCGGCGGGCGCGCCGCCGGTGCTGCTCGACTTCATGGTCGCCGCCCCCGGGCGCGGGGCCGACCCGGCGCAGCGGGCGCCGCTGGACGCGATCGTCGTCGACTTCGGCGACGCGGTCCAGGTGTTCCACATGGGCGCGTCCGCCTGCGGCGTCTACGGGGTGCCGGCGGGGGTGGCCACGGCGTCGGAGCGCTACGGCGTCCTGGCGCTGGAGCAGCTGGCCGCGCCGGCGGCCGCGCTGGCCCGGGAGGGCGTGGCGGTCAACCGCACGCAGGCCTACCTGTGGGAGCTGCTCGAGCCGATCGTCGCCTCCACGCCGGAGGCGCGGGCGCGCTACTTCGTCGGCGACCGGGTGCCGCGCGAGGGCGACGTGGTGCGCGACCCGGAGCTGGCCGACGCGGTCGAGCGCCTGGCCGCCGACGGGGCCGCGCCGTTCTACTCCGGCGACGTCGGCGCGGCCGTGTCCGACTGGGTGACGCGGCGCGGCGGCACCCTCACCCTTGCCGACCTGGCCGACTACGAGACGATCCCGCGCGAGCCGGTGCACGTCCGCTACCACGGCCGCGAGGTGGTGACCAACCCGCCGCCGAGCGCCGGCGGCATCCTCATCGCCTACGCGCTCGCGCTGCTGCAGCGCGGCCCGGCGCCGCCCGGGCCGGCGGAGCTGGTGGCGGCGATGGAGGCGGCCCAGGCGGAGCGCACGCCGGAGTTCCTCGAGGGGCTGGCGGCGCCGGGCTTCCTCGACAGGTTCATCGCCTCGCGGCTGGGCGCGACCACGCACGTCTCCGTGCTCGACGCGGACGGCGGCGCCTGCTCGGTGACGACGACCAACGGCGAGGGCTCGGGGATCGTCGTCCCCGGGACCGGCGTGCACGTCAACAACATGATGGGCGAGGAGGACCTCTCGCCGGCCGGCTGGTTCACCCACGCGCCCGGCCGCCGGCTGCCGTCGATGATGGCCCCGACCGTCGTGCTGGCCGATGGTGCGCCGGAGCTCGTGCTGGGCTCGGCCGGCTCGAACCGGATCCGCAGCGCGATCCTGCAGGTGATCGTCAACGCCGTCGACCGCGGGCTGGATGCCCAGGCGGCGGTGGAGGCGCCGCGGCTGCACTTCGAGGACGGCCTCGTGTACGCCGAGCCGGGGATCGACGGCGCCGCGCTGGAGGCGGCCGGCCGCACGCTCGCCTGGTTTCGCGAGCCGAACCTGTTCTTCGGCGGCTGCCAGGCGGTCCAGCTCTCCGGCGGCGCGCTGTCCGGCGGCGGCGACCCCCGCCGCGGCGGTGCGGTCGTGCGCGCCCAGCGGTAGGCTCGCGCCCGGGTCCAGACATCCGGAGGGGGATCGTTCATGTGGTGCTCGAAGCAGGTGCCGGCGCTTGCGGCTGTCGTCGTCGCGGCGTGTGCGCTGCCGGCGGCGGCGTCGGCGGATGCCACGGCCGACCAGGCGACCGCGATACGCCAATCGCTGAACCTCGGCACGCTCAGCGGCATGCCGAGCGGGCGGACGGCGTACCGCGCCGTCGAGGACTTCGGCAGCGAGATGGACGCGCTGGCCGCGGCCAACCCGGGGTTCGTGGCCGTGCGGACCGCGCCGTACCTCAGCACCGAGGGCCGGACGGTCAAGTACCTCGAGATTGCGAACAATGTTGAGAACGAGAACGACGGCAAGCCGGTGTTCTTCCTGATGGGCGCGATCCACGGCAACGAGAGCGCGGGCGGCGAGGACGACCTGGAGTTCGCCTATGACGTCGTCCACGAGGCGGCGACGAACCCGGCGGTGAAGGCCCTGCTCGACCACGTGCGGCTGATCGACATGCCCGTGGTCAACCCGGACGGCTGGGCGCACAACCGCCGCGCGAGCGCGACGAACACCGACCTCAACCGCAACTATCCGTTCGGCTGGGGCTCGCACTGGGGCGTCAGCGTCGCCCAGCGGGGGTCCGGGCCGGGCTCGGAGCCCGAGGTCCGCAACACGATGGCGATCGTCCAGTCGCACCAGGTCGTCGACCTCGTGACCACGCACACCAACGAGCGGGCGATCTTCTACCCGGAGCTCGACGTCCTCGCCGGCGACACGCCCGAGCTGAACACGGGCTACCGCGCGCTGGCGCTGTCGCTCGGCGACGCGACCAACGACGGCTACACGAACATCCGCGACTCGGCGCACGACTACCCGACCAGCGGCGAGACGATCGACTGGGCCTACTACGCCGCGCGCACGTTCGCGCTGACCATGGAGCTCGTCGGGCCGGTGCGCGGGTGCCCGCAGTCGCATCCCGACTACCTCAACTGCACGACCGCCGACTTCACCGGCACCCCGGGTCCCACGTCGACCGCCGCCCAGACGAGCACCTTCCAGGGGCACGCGGTGCGCGACGCGTTCTGGCAGGCGCTCGTGTGGGCCACGCTGCGGCCCGGCCACGCGGTGATGACGGGCACGGCGCCGCCCGGCGCGACGCTGAAGATCGCCAAGGACTTCGACCTCTACACGGCGCCGATCGAGGACGGCACGCCGACGGTCGTCGCGCCGCCGCAGGCGATCCCCACGCACCTGGAGTCCTCGCTCACCGTGCCGGCGAGCGGCCGCTTCACCTGGGACGTCAACCCGTCGGTGCGGGCGGTGCCGGCGTTCCGGGCCGACGGGGAGGTCCCGGGGCCCAACGGCTTCTACGCCGAGAGCTGGACGGTCACCTGCACGGCGCCCGGCGGCACGGTGCTGGAGACCAACCACGTCACGCTGGACCGCGGGCAGACCGACGACGTATCGCTGTGCACGCAGGGCACGGTGGGCGGCACGGTGCCGGCGACGCTGTCGCTCTCGCTCGGCGCGCCCGCCTCGTTCGGGGCGTTCACGCCGGGCCTGGCGCACGAGTACACGGCCTCGACCCAGGCGACCGTGACCTCCACGGCGGGGGACGCGGCCCTGAGCGTCTCTGACCCGGACACGGCGCACCCGGGCCACCTCGTCAACGGCGCGTTCGCGCTGGCGCAGCCGGTGCAGGCGGCGGCGAACAGCGGCGCGCCCGCGACCGTGAGCGGCACGCCGGCGACGCTGCTGACCTACGCCGGGCCGGTGTCCAACGACCAGCCGACGATCAACTTCCGGCAGCCGGTCGGGTCGACCGACGCATTGCGAACAGGAACGTACACAAAGACGTTCACGTTCACGATCTCGACCACAAACCCGTAGTCGATAGCGTGCGGCCGCGATGACTTCGCTGGCCGACCTGGAGGCGGTGGCGCGCGGGGGCGCGCCGCCGCCGCTCGACGACGCCGACCGCGCGCGGATCGCCGCCGCCCGCCAGGTGGTCGAGGACGCGCTGGCCTCCGGGCGCACGGTCTACGGCGTCAACACGGGCTTCGGCGATCTCGTCACCGTGTCGATTCCCGCCGAGGACGCCGCGCAGCTGCAGGTCAACCTGCTGCGCTCGCACGCGGTCGGCGCGGGCGCGCCGCTGAGCGACGAGGTCGTGCGCGGGATGATGTTCCTGCTCTCCAACTCGCTGCGCCGCGGGCGCTCCGGGGTGCGCGAGACGGTGGTCGAGCAGCTGCTGGAGATGCTCACCCACCGGGTGACGCCGGTGGTGCCGAGCCGGGGCTCGGTCGGCTCCTCCGGCGACCTCGCGCCGCTCGCCCACCTCTCGCTCGTGCTGATCGGCGAGGGCAAGGCCAACTACCGGGGCGACTGCCTGCAGGGCGCCGAGGCGCTGCGCCGGGCGGACCTCGAGCCGATCGCGCTCGCGGCCAAGGAGGGGCTGGCGCTCATCAACGGCACGCACCTGATGGCCGCGGCCGGCGGGCTGGCCGTCCGGGCGGCGCGGCGGGTGCTCGACGCCGCCGTCGTCGCGGTCGCGCTGTCGCTGGAGGCGTTCAAGGGCTCGACCGTGCCGTTCGACGAGCGCCTGCAGGCGGTGCGGCCGCAGCCGGGGCAGTCCCTCGTGGCCGCCCGGTTGCGCGAGCTGCTGGCCGGCTCGCCGGTGGTGAAGTCGCACGAGGACTGCGGCCGCGTGCAGGACCCGTACACGCTGCGCTGCGCGCCGCAGGTGCTCGGCGCGGTGACGGACGCGCTCGACTACGTGACCGGCGCGCTGGAGCGCGAGCTCGACGCCGTCACCGACAACCCGCTGATCTTCCCCGACGAGGGCGACGTGCTGCCCGGCGGCAACTTCCACGGCCAGCCGCTCTCGCTGCCGCTCGACCACCTGGCGCTCACGCTGTGCGAGCTCGCCTCGTTCTCGGAGCGGCGCACGTTCGCGCTGCTGTCGCCCTCCTACGCCGGGCTGCCGCCGTTCCTCACCCCGCACCCGGGGCTGTCGAGCGGGCTGATGATCGCCCAGTACGCCGCCGCGGCGCTGGTCAACGAGTGCCAGGTGCTCGCGCATCCGGCCGGGGCGGGGTCGATCCCCACGAGCGCCGGCCAGGAGGACTTCAACTCGATGGGCGCGCTCGCCGCGCTGAAGGCCATGACGTGCGTGCAGCACGCGGCGCACGTGGTGGCCACGGAGCTCGTGTGCGCCTGCCAGGGGCTCGAGTTCCACCGGCCCCTGCGCTCGACGGACGTGCTGGAGGGCTCGCTCGCACGCGTGCGCGAGTACGTGCCGCGTTTGGAGGAGGACCGCTCGCTGGGCGAGGAGATCGGCGGGCTGGCTTTGGCGCTGCGAACCGGGGAGCTGGTGCTGGGATGAGATGCAAGGGGTGGCAGCAGGAGGCGGCGCTGCTGATGCTGGAGAACAACCTGCATCCCGACGTGGCCGAGAAGCCGTCCGAGCTCGTCGTCTACGGCGGCATCGGCAAGGCGGCGCGCTCGCCGGAGGCGCTGGCGGCGATCAAGGCGGAGCTGCAGCGGCTGGAGTCTTACGAGACCCTGCTCGTGCAGTCGGGCAAGCCGGTCGGCGTGTTCGAGACCCACGAGGCGGCGCCGCGCGTGCTGATCGCCAACAGCAACCTGGTGGGGCGCTGGGCGAACTGGGAGACGTTCCGCAAGCTCGACGCCGCCGGGCTGATGATGTACGGCCAGATGACCGCGGGGTCCTGGATCTACATCGGGACCCAGGGGATCCTCCAGGGCACCTACGAGACGTTCGCCGCCGTGGCGCGCAAGCGGTTCGGCGGCTCGCTGCGGGGGCGGCTGGTGGTGACCGCCGGGCTCGGCGGCATGGGCGGCGCGCAGCCGCTGGCGGTGACCATGAACGAGGGCTGCGCGCTGTGCGTCGAGGTCGACCTGTCCCGGATCGAGCGCCGGATCCGCGAGGGCTACCTGGACGAGCGCGCGGCGTCGCTGGACGACGCGCTGGCGCGGCTGGACGAGGCCCGGGGTGCCGGCCGCGCCGTCTCGATCGGCCTGCTGGGCAACGCGGCCGAGGTGCTGCCCGAGATCGTCCGTCGGGGCGCGGAGGTCGACGTCGTCACCGACCAGACGAGCGCGCACGACCCGCTGAACGGCTACGTGCCCGCGGGGCTGACGGTCGAGCAGGCGGACGCGCTGCGGGCGTCGGACCCCGACGACTACCTGCGCCGGGTGGGAGAGAGCGTGGTCGCGCACGTGGGCGCGATCCGGGCGCTGCAGTCGGCCGGGTCGGAGGCGTTCGACTACGGCAACGCGCTGCGCGGCGTGGCCGAGGAGCACGGCGACGCCGACGCGTTCGCGTATCCCGGGTTCGTGCCGGCCTACATCCGGCCGCTGTTCTGCGAGGGCAAGGGGCCGTTCCGCTGGGTGGCGCTGTCCGGCGACCCGGCCGACATCCACGCCACCGACGCGGCGATCCTCGAGCTGTTCGGCGAGCAGGACCACATCCGCCGCTGGATCGAGCTGGCGGCCGAGCGGGTGCACTTCCAGGGGCTGCCCGCGCGGATCTGCTGGCTGGGCTACGGCGAGCGCCACCTGGCCGGCGTGCGCTTCAACGAGATGGTCGCCTCCGGCGAGCTGCGCGGGCCGATCGTCATCGGCCGCGACCACCTGGACGCCGGCTCTGTCGCCTCCCCGCAGCGCGAGACGGAGTCGATGCGCGACGGCTCGGACGCCGTGGCCGACTGGCCGGTCCTGAACGCCATGGTCAACGTGGCCACCGGCGCGTCGTGGGTGTCGTTCCACCACGGCGGGGGCGTCGGCATGGGGCTGTCGCTGCACGCCGGGCAGGTGTGTGTCGCCGACGGCACGGAACTGGCCGGCGAGCGCATCCGCCGCACGCTGCTCGCCGACCCGGGGATGGGGATCGTCCGCCACGCCGACGCGGGCTACCCGGAGGCCTTGGACGCCGCGGAGCGGCTCGGCGTGCGCATCCCGATGGCGCCATGACCGCCGCCCGCGAACTTCCGCGCCCCGCCACGCGATGCCGTCGCTGACCGTCCGCAACGCCGCGCAGGTGCTCCGCCCGGCCGAGCCCGGGATGCCCTACCTGCGGGACGCCTCGCTGACGCTGGAGCCCGGCTCCGTCGCGGTCCGGGACGGCCGCATCGCGGCGCTGGACGACGACCCCGGCGCCGACGTCGTCATCGACGCGCGGGGCGGCGCGGTCATCCCCGGCTTCGTCGACTGCCACACGCACCTGCCGTTCGCCGGCTGGCGCGCGAGCGAGTACGAGATGAAGGTCACCGGCGTCCCCTACGAGGAGATCGCGCGCTCGGGCGGCGGGATCGCTTCCTCGGCGCGGGCGCTGGCGTCCTCGTCCGACGACGCGGTGCTCGCGCAGGCGCGGGCGGTCGGGGACGAGATGCTGCGGCTCGGCACGACCACTTTGGAGGGCAAGACGGGCTATGGGCTGTCGGTCGACGGCGAGCTGCGCTCGGTGCGGCTGGGGCGAGAGCTGGGGCTGGACCGGGTGACGGGGCTGTTCGCGCACTCGGTGCCGGA
>JAICUS010000718.1 GCA_025935735.1 Solirubrobacteraceae bacterium
CGACCCCCCCCCCCCCCCCGCGGCGCGCCCCGTGTGGCCCTCGTCGGCGGGGCGCCCCCGCCGGGCGCCGCGCCGGCGCGGGTCGAGCACCTGCAGCACCTGGGCACGCAGTCGTACTTCGCGTTCGTCAACCACGCCGCGACGGCGCGGACGCGGCCGGACGCCGCCGCGCCGGCGGTCGCGCGGGTGACCACCCGCTCGCCGGTCGGCACCGACGACCTGCTGCTCGTGCTCGCGCGGACCACGGACGCCGCGGGCCACCGCTGGCTGCAGGTGCGGCTGCCGGTGCGGCCCAACGGCACGACGGGCTGGGTCCGGGCGTCCGCGCTCGGCGAGCTCCAGCCGGTGAAGACGTGGCTGAAGATCGACACGCACCGCTTCCGGGCGACGCTGGTCAAGAACGGCAAGGTGGTCTGGCGCGCGCGGGTCGGCGTCGGCAAGCGGATCTGGCCGACGCCCAAGGGCCAGTTCTTCATCCGGGCCGAGCTGCGCGGCTACGGCTCGCGCGGCTCGTTCTACGGGCCGGTGGCGTTCATCACCTCGGCCACGTCGGACGCGCTGACCGACTGGCCGGGCGGCGGCATCGTCGGCGTGCACGGCACGTCGCTGCCGGGGCTGATCCCCGGCCGGATCTCGCACGGCTGCGTCCGCGTGCGCAACGGGGACATCCTGCGGCTGGCCCGGCTGATGCCGGTCGGCACGCCGCTGACGATCACCTGATCCGCTGGGCGGGCCGGAAGCGGTCCGCCGGGTCGTACTTCGCCTTCACGCGCCTGAGCCGCGCGAGGTTGCCGCCGTAGTAGGCGGTGAGCGCGTTCGCCAGGCCGGGGTCGGCGTAGTTCGGGTAGGCGCCGTGGCCGAACGGGGCGATCAGCCGCCGCGCCCGGTCCACCCGCGACTGGGCGACCCCGGAGACGAAGACCTGGACGCTGAAGCGGGCGTGGCGGTGGGCGAACGCGGTGGCGGTGGGCGCGATGTCGTTGATCGCGCCGCCGTAGGGGTCGAGGATCAGCGACGCGCCGGCGTCGGCGGCGGCGAGGAAGGCGCGGCGCGCGGACGGGCCGAGCCGCTGGAAGACGTACAGCGAGGACGCGGTGAAGGCCTGGCGGGGCGGGTGCGGGTCGCCGGCCCAGCGGCGCTGCACGTTCAGGTACGTGTCGCTGCCGGTGGTCAGGCTCGCGCCCGGCACGGCGGCGAGCGGGGCGACGAGGCCGCGCAGCGCGGACTCGCTCCCGAGGTACTGGCCGAAGCTGGAGGAGCCGGTGGCGGTGAGCGTGTGGATCGCGGTGAGCGCCGCGGGCGCGTGCGGCGCGAGCGCGTCCCAGGCGGCGAGCGCCTCCTCGCGCGCGGCGCGCGGGTAGCTGACCCGGAAGAACGCCGCGCGGCTCACGTGGCGCACGCGCAGCCGGACCGTCGTGACCAGCGCGAGGCTCCCGCCGCCGCCGCGCAGCGCCCAGAAGAGGTCGTCGTGGTGGGTCGGGTCGACGCGGCGCAGCACGCCGTCGGCGGTGACGGCGTCGAAGCTGCGCACGCGGTCGAGCGTCAGCCCCATCGCCCGGCCGGCCAGGCCGACGCCGCCGCCCAGCACGAGCCCGCCCAGCCCGACCGTCGCGCACGAGCCGCCGGGGATGGTCACGCCGTGCGCGGCGAGCGTCTCGTAGATCGTGGCCAGCCGCGCGCCGGGGCCGATCGCCACGATCCCGTCGGAGTGCAGCGAGATGTGGTGCAGCGCGCCGAGGTCGACCACCACGGCGCTGCGGCTGGTCGAGTCGCCGTTGTAGCCGTGGCCGCCGGAGCGGGCGACGAGCGGCACCCCGAACCGGTCCGCCCACCTGACCGCCGCGCGGACGTCGGCGGCGTCGCGCGCCCGCACCACCGCGGGCGGCTTCAGGCCGTCCCAGCGGCGGTTGAACACCACCCGCGCCGCGTCGTAGCCCTTGTCGCCGCGCGCGATCACCGGCCCGCGCACCGCGGCGCGCAGCGCGCTCAGCTGCGTCTTGGGCAGCCTCGCCGCCTCGGCCGCACCCGGCGGCAGCAGGACGGTGGCCGCCACGCCCTGGAGGAAGCGCCGACGCGTCAACATGGCGCGCATCATCGCTTAGGCTGGGCGCCGTGAGCTACCGCCGCTTCGTCGCCCTCGGCGACAGCACGACCGAGGGCCTCATGGACCTCTATCCCGACGGGGCGCTGCGCGGCTGGGCGGACCGGCTCGCGGAGCGGCTGGCCGAGCTCGAGCCGGAGCTGCGTTACGCGAACCTCGCGGTGCGCGGCCGGCTCGCGGGGCAGGTGCGGGCCGAGCAGCTCGAGCCCGCGCTGGCGCTGCGGCCGGACCTGGCGAGCCTGCTCGCCGGCCTCAACGACCTGCTGCGCCGCAACTGCGACGTGGCCGCCGTGGCGGCGGAGATCGAGGCCACGGCCGGGCCGCTGCGCGACGCGGGCGCGGACGTGCTGCTGTTCACGCTCCCCGACCCCGTGCAGGTGAACCCGCTGGCCCGGTCCGCGGCGCTGCGGCTGCGGCGCCTGAACGCCGCGGTGCGCGAGATCGCCGCGCGCCGCGGGGCGTTCGTGGTCGACCTCGAGCGCACCGCCGTCGCCTCCGACCCGCGGCTGTGGGACCTCGATCGCCTGCACGCGAACCCGGAGGGCCACCGCCGGATCGCCGCCGCCGCGGCGCACGCCCTCGGGCTGCCAGAG
>JAICUS010000420.1 GCA_025935735.1 Solirubrobacteraceae bacterium
GGCGCCCCGTTGTCCAGCTCGTCGTTCACTGGTTGTAGAGGAAGGCGGCCACGAACGTGAGGGCGAACATCAGCAGCCCGACGATCGCCGCGAAGTACGCGGTGCGGAGGTTGCGGCGGGCGAGACGGCGATCCATACGGGCTCGATTCTATATGCGGGCATCCACGACCATCACGGCGAAGAGCGCGGCGAGATAACCAAGGGAGAACAGGTAGACGCGCAGCGCGCTGCGGCGGTCGGCGGTGCGCTGGAGGCGGATTGCGAGGACGATGAAGGCCGCACCCAGGCCGGCGGCCATCACCCCGTAGATCGCACCGAAGAAGCCGAACGCCACGGGCAGGAGCGTGAGTACGGTGAGCAGCAGCGTGTAGAGCACGATCTGCCGGCGCGTCTCGGTCTCCCCGCGGACCACCGGCATCATCGGGACGCCCACGCGCGCGTACTCGTCCTTCATGAGCAGGGACAGCGCCCAGAAGTGCGGCGGCGTCCAGTAGAAGACGATCGCGAACAGATACAGCGCCGCCGGGGCCACCGAGCCGGTGACCGCCGCCCAGCCGACCAGGGGCGGGACCGCGCCCGCCGCGCCGCCGATGACGATGTTCTGCGGCGAGCGGCGCTTGAGCCAGACGGTGTAGACGCCCGTGTACCAGAGGAAGCCGGCCAGCGCGAGGCAGGCGCTGAGCAGGTTGACCGCGAGGCCGAGCAGGGCGAACGAGGCGGCCTGCAGCGCCAGCGCGTAGATCAGCGCCGCGCGCGGCGAGACGCGCCCGGACGGCACCGGCCGCGAGGCGGTGCGCGACATCTGGGCGTCGATGTCGCGGTCGTAGTAGTGGTTGAACGCCGCCGCGCCGCCCGCGGACAGGAAGCCGCCGAGCGTGGTCAGCGCCACCAGGCCGACCGACGGGTCGCCGGCCACGTACATCGTGGTGATCGTGGTCAGCAGCAGCAGCAGCTGCACGACCGGCTTGGTCAGCGTGAAGTAGTCCGAGAGGACGGTGACCAGCGGGGCGGCGGACGGCCGGGTGGTGGCGCGCGAGGCCTCCATGGCTAGATCCGCTGCAGCGGCTGGCCGGCGCGGTAGCGCTGGTCGGCGCCCGTGCGCTGCTCGATCTCGCGGCGGATGTCCTTCATCGGCTCGACCGAGCGCACGCGCGGGATCGTGTCGAAGTTGTTCTCCGGCGGCGGCGAGGGCGTGAACCACTCGAGCGTGTTCGCCTTCCACGGGTCCGGTCCGGCGATCGTCCCGCGCTTGACCGAGATCGCGACATTGATGATCACCGCCAGCACGCCGAGCGCGAGCACGTCGGACCCGACGGTGGAGATGAAGTTGTAGGCCGTCCAGCTCGTGTCCGTGTACTCATAGATGCGCCGCGGCATCCCGGAGAGCCCGGCCGAGTGCTGGATCAGGAACGTCAGGTGGAAGCCGAAGAAGACGAGCACGAAGCTGAGCTTCCCGAGCTTCTCGTTGAGCATCCGCCCGGTCATCTTCGGGAACCAGTAGAAGAGCGCGGAGAGCATCCCGAACGCCGCCGCGCCGAACGCCGTGTAGTGGAAGTGCGCGACGACGAAGTAGGTGTCTGTGACCTGCCAGTCGATCGGGAACACGGCCAGGAAGATGCCGGTGATGCCGCCCATCGTGAACGTGGCGATGCCGCCGACGCTGTAGAGCAGCGCCGTCGTCCACTCGACCGTGCCGCGCCACAGCGTGGCCGTCCAGTTGAAGATCTTCACGCCGGTGGGGATGGCGATCAGGAAGCTCGAGAGCATGAAGAACGCCAGCACCACGGTCGACATCGGCGTCGAGAACATGTGGTGCGCCCACACGAGCATCGACAGGAACGCGATGCCGGCGGTGGAGGCGGCGATCGCCTTGTAGCCGAAGATCGGCTTGCGGGCGAACACCGGCAGGACCTCGGACCACACGCCGAACGCGGGCAACACGAGGATGTAGACCTCTGGGTGCCCGAAGAACCAGAACAGGTGCTGCCACAACAGCGCCGAGCCGCCTGTGTGCGGGTCGAAGAAGTGCGTCCCGAAGTTGCGGTCCAGCAGCAGCATCGTGGCCGAGGCGGCCAGCGACGTCAGCGCCAGGATGATGATGTAGGCGTAGATCAGGATCCCCCACACGAACAGCGGCATCCGGCCCCAGCCCATGCCGGGCGCGCGCATGTTGTGGATGGTGGCGATGAAGTTGATCGAGCCGATGATCGAGCTCAGGCCCGTGAGGTGGACCATGTAGATCCACGCCTCCTGGCCGTCCGTGCCCGAGTACTGCCTGAGCGACAGTGGGACGTAGGAGAACCAGCCGGCCTCCGGCGGCGAGAAGAACAGCGACATGTAGAGCGCCAGGCCGCCGAACAGGTACATCCAGTACGACCAGGCGTTCAGCCGCGGGAACGCCACGTCGCGGGCCCCGATCATCAGCGGGATCAGGTAGTTGCCGAAGCCCGCCCACACCGGCACGATGACCAGGAAGATCATCGTCGTGCCGTGCATGGTGAGCACCTGGTTGTAGCGCTCGGGCGTCAGCAGCGTGTTGTTCGGGACCGCGAGCTGGATGCGGATGAGCATCGCCTCCACGCCGCCCAGCGCGAAGAAGACCAGCACCGTGCACAGGTACATGATCCCGATCTTCTTGTGGTCGGTCGTGGTGAACCAGGAGGTCCAGCCGTGGCTCTCCTGCGTCGTGTGGGCGATGATCTGCGGCCGCGGGCGGCGGTGCAGGGCGGTCGAGGAGGGCGTGTCGGTCGTGGCAGCCAAGTCGTTCCCTCTACTGTCCCTGCTTCTGCTGCTGGAGCAGCGCTTTCTGCTGGGCCGCGGCGAGCTTGCGCGCCTGGGCGACCTGCTGGACCTTGCGCTGGTACCAGGCCTTGTAGTCATCCATCCGCATGCCGATGACCCGCGCGTACATGTTCGCGTGGTTGCGCCCGCACAGCTCGGCGCACTGGCCGGTGAAGACCACCTGCTTCTGGCCCGGCTTGATCGCGTCGGGCGGGATCCGGAACCACGTCTGGTTGACGTAGCCGGGGATCGCGTCCATCTTGCCGCCGAGCTTGGGGATCCACCACGAGTGGGCCACGTCGTCGGCCGTGATCTTGAGGATCACCGTCTCGCCCACCGGCACCACCATGTCGGTGTAGGTCAGCAGGTTCTCCTTGCCCGGGTAGGCGTAGCGCCAGACGTACTGCTGCCCGTTGACCGTCATGTGCAGCGCCGGGCCCTTGACGCTCAGGTTGTCCGTGGCGGCCACCAGCTCGCCGTCCTGGACCAGCGCCGTCTGGCCGTTCGGACCGACGAGCGACGGCTTCGGGTTCTTGATCCCGGGCAGCTCGATGAACGTGAACGCGGTGATGAACACGAGGATCACCGCCGCGCCGACCGTCCAGCCGATCTCCAGCTTGGTGTTGCCGTGGATCTGCGCCGCGCTGCGGCCCCGCTTGGCCTTGTACTTGAACAGCGACCACAGCAGGGTCCCCTCGACGCCCACGAAGATGAACAGCCCGAGGACGAAGACCAGCACGTAGAGCGTGTGGATGCTGTCGGCGTTGGGCGAGCCGCCGGACTCCGGGAACAGCAGCCCCGCGTGGGCCTTGGGCGCGGCCAGCAGCGTGGCGCCGATGGCCACGGCGAGCGCCGGCAGCGCCCTACGGAGGATGCGTGCCCCAGTCACGAGGCCCGGCAGTATATGGAGCGGGGGGGCGCCCTCGCGCCGTCGGGTGGCCGGCGGTCAGCGAGCGGTCAACGTCCGTGAAAGCGCGGTGGGCGCTTCTCGACGAACGCCTGAACGCCCTCGCGGAAGTCCTCGGACGCCGCCATCTCCTGCTGGATCGACGCTTCCAGCTCGAGCTGCTCGGCCATCCGGGAGTACATCCAGGCGTTCAGCTGGCGCTTGGTCCCGGCGTAGGAGCGGGTGGGGCCGTTCGCGAGGCGCTGGGCCAGCTGCTGCGCGGCGCTCTCCAGCTCGGCGTCGGGCACGACGCGGTTGATCAGGCCCCACTCGAGCGCCTGCGGGGCCGGGATCCGCTCGCCCAGCAGCGCCATCTCGGCCGCGCGGGCGAAGCCGGCTCGCTCGGGGATGAGCAGCGAGGAGCCGCCGTCGGCCACCAGCCCGATGTTCACGAAGGCCAGCAGGAAGTACGCCGACTCGGCGGCCAGGACGAGGTCGCAGGCCAGCGCGAACGAGCAGCCGATGCCCGCGGCCGGGCCGGGGACCGCGGCGACCACCGGCTTCGGCATCGTCCTGAGCGCCTTGATGATCGGGTGGTAGCCCTCGGTCAGCGCCTTGTAGACGTCCGGGTGGCCCTCCGGCGTGGGGTCGAAGCCGGCCTTGAGGTCCGCGCCGGCCGAGAACGCGCCGCCGGCGCCGGTCAGCACCACGGCCCGGACGCTGTCGTCGGCCGCCACCTCGTCGAGCCGCGCGCGCAGCTCCTCGCGCAGGGTCGTGTCGACCGCGTTGCGGGCGTGCGGGCGGTCCAGGACGAGCGTGGCGGCCGCGCCCGCGCGCTCCACGCGCACGGTCGGAGAATGTGATTGATTCGTCAAGCGGGGTAAGCCCCTCTGCGTGGACCGCAGGCCGCGGATCGGGATCTGCACCGCTCTGGAGCGGGCCCGTTGGACTGTATGGGACCGCGAGGCGTTCCTGCTCTCGCGCGCCTACGTCGACGCGCTGCAGGCCGCGGAGGCGGTCGTGTTCATGGTCCCGCCAGACCCGTGGGTGTCCGAGCACCCCGACGACGTGCTCGGCGGGGTGGACGGGCTGCTGCTGGCCGGCGGGGCGGACATCGACCCGTCCGCCTACGGCGCCGAGCGCCACGCGAAGACCACCAACACCCGCCCGGACCGCGACCGCGCCGAGATCGCCCTCGCGCGCCGGGCGCTGGAGCGCGACCTGCCGCTGCTCGGCATCTGCCGCGGGATGCAGCTCTTGAACGTGGCCCTCGGCGGCACGCTCGTCCAGCACCTGCCCGACGACGTCGGCCACACCGACCACCGCCGCTCGCTCGGCTCCTTCGACAACGCCGACCACGACGTCCGGCTGACGCCGGGCTCTTTGGCCGCCCGGGCCGCGGGCGAGACGCTGCACGCCACCAAGTCCCACCACCACCAGGGCGTCGACCGCCTGGGCGACGGCATCGAGGCCACGGGCTGGAGCGTGCTCGACGAGCTGGTGGAGGCGGTCGAGGTGTCCGACTCGCGCTGGGCGCTGGGGGTGCAGTGGCACCCGGAGGCCGACTCGCGGTCGGGGGTGGTGGCGGCGTTCGCGGGCGAGGCGGCTCGGGTGGCCGTGGAGGCGTAGCGGGCTTTGGGGCGCCGCGGCGGGGCCGGCGAACTGCCTGCTGGGTAGGGCGGAGGTCGGCCTTGGGTCGGCCGCAAGGGTCGGGTGTGCGCGTTCCGTTCGCCCCCGCGCGAGAACCGATCAGGACCGCACATTCGTCGGATGCACCTCTTTCACGTGTGTGAACA
>JAICUS010000444.1 GCA_025935735.1 Solirubrobacteraceae bacterium
ACGGTGGGCACCGACGGCAACGGCCTCGCCGGCCTGGAGTACCTGTTCAACAAGCCGCTCAGAGGCTCGGACGGCGAGCGCCGGATGGTCAAGGACGCGCTCGGCCAGCCGATCGAGATGCGCGACACCACGCCGGTCCGTCCCGGCCGGCCGCTCAAGCTCACGCTCGACGCCAACCTCCAGGATCAGGCCGAGCAGGTGCTGGCCCAGGTGGGGGAGACGTGGCGGCCGAAGGGCGCCACCGCGATCGTCATGGACCCCAACAGCGGCGCGATCCTCGCGCTGGCCAACTGGCCGCGCGTGAACGCCAACGACCTCGCCGGCGCGCCGTCCTACGCCTCCGAGGACCGGGCGATCGCGGTCAACTACGAGCCCGGCTCGACGTTCAAGGCTTTCACCGTCGCCGCGGCGCTGGAGGATGGCAAGGTCACGCCGGACACGCCGTTCAACATCCCGCCGGTCCTGCAGTTCTCCGACCGCCAGATCCACGACGCGGAGGACCACGGCTACCAGACCGACACCGTCGCCCAGATCCTCAAGGTGTCGTCGAACATCGGCGCCGTGCTGATCGGCCAGCGGGTCGGCGCGCGCAGCTTCTCGCGCTGGGTCGAGCGCTTCGGCTTCGGCAAGCCGACCGGCATCGACCTGCCCGGCGAGCAGAGCGGCATCGTGCTGCCGCTCTCGCACTACTCCGGCTCCTCCATGGGCAACCTGCCGATGGGCCAGGGCATCGCGGTCACGCCGATGCAGATGGCCACCGCCTACTCGGCGATCGCCAACGGCGGCATCCTGCGCCCGCCCCACATCGTCGAGTCCGTCGGCGGCCACAAGCGGCCGGAGCCCAAGGGCAAGCGGATCATCTCCGCGGCCACCGCGGCGTCGATCCGGTCGATGCTCGAGGGCGTCCTGGGCCCGGGCGGCACCGCCTCCGGCGCGGCGATCCCCGGCTACGACCTCGCCGGCAAGACCGGCACCGCCCAGAAGGCCATCCCCGGCGGCTACTCGCAGGACAAGTACGTGGCCTCGTTCGTCGGCTTCGCCCCCGCCGCGCACCCGAAGCTGCTGTGCGCCGTGGTGGTCGACGAGCCCAACGGCGAGATCTACGGCGGCCAGGTGGCCGCGCCGGCCTGGCGCGACATCGTCAACTTCGCGCTCGGCTACCTGAAGATCGGCCCCAAGAGTTAGTGGTCTCGCCCGCGGAACCACTAGGCTCGCCTTAGTGGCGACCGAGATCTTCCGCGGCACCCACGAGGTGCTCAACCAGTCCGTGCCGTTCGAGGACGTCGACCTGTTCGGGCTCGACGTCGCGCTGCAGGAGGCGCTGGAGCGCGAGGGCGGCGGCTGGGCGCGGGAGCGGGTGCAGGAAGCCGGCCGCACGGCCGGCTCGGCCGAGGCGGCGGCGCACGGCCGGCGGGCCGAGCGCCACGAGCCGCGGCTGGTCACCCACGACCGCTTCGGCCATCGCGTCGACCGCGTCGAGCTCGATCCGAGCTGGTTCTGGCTTCTCCAGGGCGCGATCGACCGCGACATCCACGCGCTGCCCTGGCGCGACCCCCGGCCCGGCGCCCACGCCGCCCGCGCGGCGCTCGAGCTGCTGTGGACGCACGCCAACTCCGGAGTGATGTGCCCGATCTCGATGACCTACAGCGCCGTTCCCGCCCTGCGCGTGGACGGCGAGCTGGCGGCTGAGCTCGAGCCGCGCCTGCTGGCCGGCGCGATGTGCGGGATGGCCATGACCGAGAAGCAGGGCGGCTCGGACGTGCGCGCCAACACGACCCGCGCCGAGCCGCTGGGCGACGGCTGGTTCGAGCTCACCGGCCACAAGTGGTTCTGCTCCTATCCGCCGTGCGAGTACTTCCTCGTCCTCGCCCAAGCGCCCGCGGGCCTCTCCTGCTTCGTGCTCGAGCGCGGGCCGGGGATGGAGTTCCAGCGGCTCAAGGACAAGCTCGGCACGCGCTCGCTGCCCTCGTCGGAGGTCGAGTTCCGCGCCGCGCCCGCCCGCCTGCTGGGCGAGGAGGGCCGCGGCGTGGCGACGATCATCGAGATGGTCACGCACACCCGGCTGGACTGCGTGATCGGCTCCGCGTCCGGGATGCGCCGCGGCGTCGCCGAGGCGGTCTGGCACGCCCGCCACCGCTCCGCGTTCGGGGCTCGCCTGGTCGATCAGCCGGCGATGGTGAACGTGCTCGCCGACCTCGCGCTGGAGTCCGAGGCGGCCACCGCGACCGCGCTGCGGCTGGCCCGCGCCTACGACGAGGGCGACACGGTCTTCCGCCGCTTCGCCACCGCGGTCGCCAAGTACTGGATCTGCAAGCGCGCCACCCCGCACGCCGCGGAGGCGCTCGAGTGCCTCGGCGGCAACGGCTACATCGAGGAATCGCCGATGCCGCGGCTGCTGCGCGACGCGCCGCTCAACGGGATCTGGGAGGGCTCCGGCAACGTGATCGCGCTCGACGTGCTGCGCGCCCTGGCCCGCGAGCCGGGCGGGCTGGAGGCACTGGCGGCCGAGTGCGCGCTGGCCCGGGGGGCGGACGCTCGGCTGGACGCCCACCTGGACTCGCTGCCCCGGGAGCTCGATCCCTGGTCGGCGCGGCGCGGCGTGGAGGAGCTGGCGCTGGCCTTCCAGGCGTCGCTGCTCGTGCGCTTCGCGCCGCCGTTCGTGGCCGACGCGTTCTGCGCCGCCCGCCTGGGCGGCGGCGGCCGGGCGTTCGGGACGCTCCCGGCCGGCGTCGACGGCGCGGCGATCGTACGCCGCGCCCTACAGGTCGACTGACATCCCGCTCAGGATGCGCCGGAACCCGAGGTCCTCGTAGAGGCGGGCCGCCGGGTTGCCGTGCGTGACCGCGAGGCCGAGCCCCGGCAGCCCGTCGCGCGCGGCGATGCGCAGCGCCCGGGCGAGCAGGGCGCGGCCCGCGCCGGGATGACCGGGCGCGCGGAAGACGAGGATCACCCACGGGCCGCCGAACGGCGGCTCGCCGGGCGCGCCGGTGACGATGCTCGCGGCCACCGGGGTTCCGCCCGCATCGAGCGCCACGCCGCTGCACGCCAGCACCGGCCCGAACTGGCGCTCGGTCAACAGCTCGCGGGCGAGCGGCTCGTCGGCGGCGACCCGCCAGCCGCGCAGCTCGGCCAGGATCGCCGGGACGGCCTCGTCCGGCGCGATCGCGGCCTCGAACAGGTCGGCCAGCGGCCGCCCGTCGCGCTCGGCGCGCAGGAAGGTCCCCACCGGGCGGCCCCGGCCGTCGACGAGCGTCAACCAGCCGGGACGGGCGGGGTCGCGGCGCAGGGGCATCCGCGGATGACCCTAGACTGCTCGCCGCATGACGCTCCGCGAGTTGCTCGGGGCGGGCCCCGACGTGGACGTCACCCGCCTCACCTTCGACAACCGGCTCGTCGAGCCCGGCGCGCTGTTCTTCTGCGTCCCCGGGTTCACGCGCGACGGGCACGACTTCGCGGCGGACGCGGTGGCCCGCGGTGCCGCGGCGCTGGTGGTCCAGCGGCCGCTCGGGCTGGGCGTGCCCGAGGTGGTGGTCGACGACGTCCGGGCGTCCATGGCCGTGGCCGCGGCGCGCTTCTATCGCGACCCGTCGGCGCGGCTGCGGGTGGTGGGGATCACCGGCACCAACGGCAAGACGACGACGGCGTTCCTCACCCGGGCGCTGCTGGAGGCGTCGGGTGTGCCGTGCGGCCTGCTGGGGACCGTGAAGTCGGTGGTCGGCGGCGCCGAGCGCCCGGTCGTGCGCACGACGCCCGAGGCGTTCGACCTGCAGCGGACGTTCGCGGAGATGCTGGAGGCCGGGGACCGGGCGTGTGCGATGGAGATCTCCTCGCACGCGCTGGAGCTGCGGCGGGCGGACGGGATCCACGTGGCCGCGGCGGTCTTCACGAACCTCTCGCAGGACCACCTGGACTTCCACGAGACGATGGAGGCCTACTTCCAGGCCAAGCGGCTGCTGTTCGCGTCTGGACTGACCGACGTGCGGATCGCCAACGCCGACGACGAGTACGGCCGCCGGCTGATCGCCGAGTTCCCGGGGACGGTGACGTTCGGGATGGCGGCGGAGGCCGACTATCGCGCGGTGGACGTCCGCTTCGACGGCACGGGCTGCGATTTCGTGGCGGTCACGCCGGACGGAGAGTTTCCCGCCCGCGTGCCGCTGCCGGGGCGCTTCAACGTCCTGAACGCGCTGGGCGCGTGGGCCGCCGCGCGGGCGCTGGGGGCGCCGTCCGCCGGGTTGGCCGCCGGGCTCGCGGGCGCGGCGACGGCGCCGGGGCGCTTCCAGCCGGTCGAGGCGGGCCAGCCGTTCTCGGTCTTCGTCGACTACTCGCACAAGCCGGACGCGCTGGAGCAGGTGCTGCTGGCGGCGCGCGAGCTGGCCTCCGGGCGGCTGATCGTCGTCTTCGGCGCCGGCGGCGACCGCGACCGCGGCAAGCGCCCGCTGATGGGCGAGATCGCCGCCCGGCTGGCCGACGTGGCGCTGGTCACGTCCGACAACCCGCGCTCGGAGGCGCCGGAGGCGATCATCGACGAGATCATGGCCGGGGTCCCGGCCTCGGCGCACGCTCTCGTCGAGCGCGACGCGGACCGCCGCGCCTCGATCTTCCGGGCCGTGGCTCTCGCCGAGCCCGGCGACGTGGTGGTGATCGCCGGCAAGGGCCACGAGCAGGGCCAGGAGTTCGCCGGCGGGCGTAAGGAGCCGTTCGACGACGCCGCGGTGGCCCGCGAGGCGATCGCGGCCCGGGTGCCCGCCTCATGATCTCCTGGGACGCGCGGCGGGTGTCCGCGGCGGCGGGGGCCGAGTTGCTCTCCGACCGGCCGGGGGACGGCCCGGCGCGGGCCGTCATCGACACCCGGGCGATCGAGCCGGGCGACCTCTTCGTCGGGCTCCCGGGCGAGCGCGTGTACGGCGGCCGGTTCGCCTCCGACGCGCTCGCGGCCGGCGCCTGGGGCGTCCTGGTCGGGCCGGGGCACGATGTCGCGGGTGACGGCGCGGTGCTGGTCGCCGCCGACCCGCTCGCCGCGCTCCAGCGGCTCGCCACCGCCTGGCGGCGGCAGCTGGGCGCCGCGGTGATCGGCGTCACGGGCTCCGTGGGCAAGACCTCGACGAAGCAGCTGCTGGCCGCGTTGATCGCCCCGTCGCGGGCGGTCGCGGCCAATCCGGCCAACTACAACAC
>JAICUS010000235.1 GCA_025935735.1 Solirubrobacteraceae bacterium
AACGTCACGTTCAAGGTGACGCCGATCGTCGGCAAGAACCAGATGCTCTACTACCTGGACGCTCCGGCCATCGGCACGAAGGCCGTCATCCACGGCAAGCTCCGCGGCAGCTCGCAGACGATCTCGATCCCGACGACGCTCCAGCAGCCCGTCACGGGCCTGTTCTCGGCGATCGTCGACCTCAAGACCACGCTCTCGCTCAAGAAGGGCAAGCACTCGCTGATCACCAGCAGCGGCTGCTCCGGCAAGAGCCACACCATCAAGGTCACCGAGACGTTCGTGCCCAACCCGACGCCGCCGGCCGCCACGACGGCGACCGCCACGGGCAAGGCTCGCTGCAAGAAGTAACGACGCGCCATCCGGCGGCCCCGGGACGTCCCCGGGGCCGCCGTCGTTCCTAGACTCGGCGCCGTGCTGTTGCTCGCGCACGGGATCGTCGGGCGGGCCGACCTGCCGATCCCCGAGTCCCTGTTCGCCGCCGCCGCGGCGATCGTCCTCGTGGTGTCGTTCGTGGCGCTGGCCTTCGGCTGGTCGCGCCCGCGGCTGGCCGCGCTGCCCCAGCGGGCGCTCGCCCGCCTGCCGCTCGCGGCCGAGGCCGTCCTCGGCGCGGTCGGCGTCCTCGCCTTCGTCGTCAGCGTCTACGCCGGCCTGGCCGGCACCGACACGCAGAGCGAGAACCTCGCGCCGACCATGGTGTTCGTCGCGTTCTGGGTCGGCGTCCCGTTCGCCTCGCTGCTGTTCGGCGATGTCTGGCGGCTGCTCAGCCCGTGGCGGGCGGTCGGCCGGCTGGTCGGCTGGTTCGCCAAGGGCGTGGCCGGGGAGCTGCCCGAGCCATTGGAGTACCCGGCGCGGCTCGGCCGCTGGCCGGCGGCGTTCTGGATCTTCGCCTTCGCGGTCTGCGAGCTGTGCTGGGCGACGGCCACCGAGCCCGGCCCGCTGGCGATCCTGATGATCGTCTACTTCGTCGTGATGGTCGTGGGGATGAGCGTCTACGGCGTCGAGCCGTGGGTGACCAACGCCGACGGCTTCGGCGTCCTGTTCGGGCTGTTCGGGTCGCTGGCGCCGATCGGGCGCCGGGAGGACGGCCGGCTGGTGCTGCGCGTGCCCGGCACCGGCTCGCTGGGCGCGGCGACCGTGGCCGGGACGGTGGCGGTGCTGCTCACCTCGGTCGGCTCGACGTCGTTCGACGGCGCGAAGGAGGGCGCGCTGTTCAACGACATCGCCCAGGACCTGCAGTCGTTCATCCACTCGCTCGGGCTCTCGCTCGGCACGGCGCTGGAGATCGGGTTCGTGATCGGCCTGCTGATCGCCATCGCCATCGTCACGACGATCTGGCTGGCCGGCATGGAGGGGATGCCGCCGGCCAAGGAGGCCCACACCCGCGGCGCGCGGGCGCGGGCGTTCGCCCACGCGCTGATCCCGATCGCCGCCGGCTATCTGGTCGCCCACTACTTCTCGCTGCTGATCTACAACGGCCAGGACCTCTGGCGGCTCGCCTCGGACCCGCTGGGCAACGGCTCGGACCTGTTCGGCGGCGCGAACGCGTCGATCGACTACGGCGTCATCTCCGCCACGGGCATCTGGTACGTGCAGGTCGGCGCGCTCGTCTGCGGCCACGTGGCCGGGCTGATCCTGGCGCACGACCGCGCGCTGGAGCTCTACGGCTCGGCCCGCGCCGCCACCCGCTCGCAGATCGTCATGCTGATGCTGATGGTCGCGTTCACCTGCCTCGGCCTCTGGCTGCTCTCGGCCGCCCTGCAGACGCAATGACGCTGCTGGCGCACGCCGGCCACTGGCTGCCGCAGCTGCTCTATCTCGTGCCGGTCGCGGTGATGGCCGGCGCGGTCGGCTGGGGCAAGCTCAGAGAACGCCGCAAAAAGCGGTCTTGAGGAGGTTTGGCCGCCGTCCCGGTGGGGGATTCTGGCGGCCGATGACCGGTCGCTGGGACGAGCTGATCGTCCTGTGGAGCGCTGCGCGCGCCGAGGCCAACCTGGCCTACGACGCCTGGTGCGCGCACCCCGGCCCCGACGGCTACGCGGTCTACCGGGCCGCCGAGGACCGTGCCGACGCGGCCGAGGAACGGCTCGCGCTGGTCGCCTCGCTGCAGCCCGTCTGAGTCCGAATCGCAACCTTTCGGCAGGAGAAGGTGTCAAGGAACCGGAGAACCGGGAATCCCGACTGCGCGCAATGAGCCTGCACGAGCTGAAAGTGCTCCTCGACGAAGTGCCCGACACGCTGGAGATCGTGCTCCGCGGGCCGCGCCACGACGACCGCAGCCTGGACGCCGAGGCGTGGCGCGACGCGCGCGACGAGGCGGCCCAGGCGTGGCGCGCCTGGCGCTCCGCGCCGGGCGACGCGACGGCCTACACGGCCTACCGGGCGGCGCAGGATCGCGAGGACGCCGCGCAGGACGCGCTCGCACTCAGCCTGGCGGCCTAGCGTGACCGCTTAGACCCAGATGTCGCGCAGCAGGGTCTCGTAGCCGCCGTCCTCGGCGGCTGCCTCGGCCCGTGCCTCGTGGCCCTCCTCGCTGCGTTGGGTGAACACGAGCCGGCCGGGGCCGACGTGGCGCCGCCAGGCGCGCAGGAACGCCTCGGCGCGCTCCTTGCGCCGGGCGAGGTCGGCGGGCACCGGGTGCAGCCGCTCGGCGAACGGCGGGCGCCGGCGCAGGACGCGGCCGAGCAGCTCGACCGCGCCGACGCCCGGCTCGGCCAGCGGCCGGGTGACCAGGTAGCGGGGGTTGTCAGAGACGCTCGCCAGCTCGTCCAGGGCCGCGGCGAAGCGCCGGCCCTCCTCGGGCGAGGCCGCGGTCAGCTCGCAGCGCAGGTAGCCGGATGCGCGCGGCTCGATGCTCAGCGAGCCTGCCGCCTCGGCGGACATCTCGTCCAGCGCCCGGTAGGCGTCGCACACCGCGCGCGCCGCGCCGTCCAGCGGCAGCACGAGCGGGATCCGCCTGCGGGCCGCGCCCAGGCGCGCCGCCGCCCAGCCCAACCCGGCGGGGATCAACGCCAGGCCGCCGAGCAGCGGCAGGAGGCCCGTGGCCAGACCGGCCGCGGTGAGCGCCACGCCGCCGCCGACGCCTGCGGCCAGCGGGACGCGCTGCGAGTAGCCCGGCACGGCGCGCGAGGCCGGCGGTGCCGCCGCGGCGGCCGGCCCGGCGCCGTGGCGGCGCACCAGCAGGCTGGGCAGCTCCACCCCGCGGTAGGGCGTCCCCAACCGCCAGCGCTCGCGGGCCGCCGCGCGGTCGCCCGCCCGCGCGACCAGCTCGGCGTTCAGCGCCCCGAAGCGCGCCGGCGGCGGCGGCGCGAACGGGCCGAGCTCCGGGTGCACGTGCGACGGGCCGGCCTCCACCTCGCCGTCCTCGGCCGGCGCGAACACGTGCAGGTGCTTGCGCACGAAGCGCTCGTAGTCGGCGCTGCCGCGCACCAGCTCCGGCGCGACGCAGACCACGTCCCAGTTGGAGGCCACCTTCTCCGGGTCGGCCGGGTCCAGCCGCAGCGAGCGGCCGCGCATCTGGGGCACCGAGACGCCGGTGGTGGCCACGGTGAGGTCGACGAGCACGTTCACCGGCGGGCAGTCCCACCCCTCGCCGAGCAGCGCCCGCGTGCCCACCAGCGCCCCGCACACGCCCTCGACCAGCAGCCGCGTGGCCAGCTCGACCCAGGCGCGCGGGACCCACTCGGCGCCGGAGGAGCGCAGCTCCACCAGCAGCCCGTCGAGCTCGGAGTCCCACTCGGGCAGCGCGAAATGGCCCTCGGCGTGCTCGCGCAGCGCGTCCAGCAGCACCTCCTCGTCGGCCGGCGCGCAGCGCAGCCCGCGGCCGGACACCAGCAGCGGCCGCAGCCCCGCGGTGCGCGGGTCGGCGGCCAGCGCGAGCAGCGCGTGCCGGGCCGTGCCGGCCGCGGGGTCGAGCACGCCGGTCAGCGCGTCGTCGGGGCGCGGCGAGGCGAGCTCGGCGTCGCACAGCACGAGCGCGCGCAGCTGGGCCTCGCGTGCCTCGCGCTCGGCCGCCACCACCTCGACCAGCCCCAGCGCCTTGGCCTGCGAGCCGGTGAGCAGCCGGTCGACGTCGCTCTGGCCGCGGCGGATCCCGCGCCGGGTGAGCTGGAAGCCCAGCTCGCGCAGCGCGGCGGCCACCGCCCCGTGCCGCGCGGCCGCCTCCGGGGCCGAGGACGGCGCCAGGCAGCGCAGCGCGTAGTCCTCCAGCAGCACGATCCAGTCGTCGAGGTCCGGCCCGCGTCGGTAGGCCTCGCCGCGCGGCGCGCCGACCGGCAGCTCCAGGCCGCCGGACAGCAGGAAGCGGACGCCGGCGCGGGCGAGCGCGGGGTGGTCGTGCTGGAACGCCGGCCAGGGCACCTCGGCGTCGTCGTCGCCACTGCGCCGGCGGTCGCGCATGCGCTTCATCACCCAGGCCGGGAACGACAGCTCGCTCTCCGCGTCCTCGTGCAGCGCCGCCACCAGCTCGCGGAAGCGCGTGTCGTGCTCGGCCAGCCAGGCCTTCTCGGTCGGCAGCGGCTCGGTCAGCCAGGCCAGCTCCTGGTAGGGCGCGAGGTGGCCGTCGCGCACCACCGCGGGCGTCGGCACGGTGAAGTCGACCGGGCCGAGCAGGTAGTCGTAGAGCTCAGCGTCCTCGGCCGGCAGGCTGACCGGCGGCGTGGCGGTGAGCCCGATCACGTGCACGCCCTCGGCGAGCTCCTGGAGGACCGCCCGTACCACATAGCCCCACAGCGAGGCCAGGTGGTGGCACTCGTCCAGCACGACCGCGCCCACGCCCAGGTCGTTCAGCGCCTTGACGCGGTCGCGCGCCGTCGAGGACAGCAGGTCGCGCAGCTCGACCCCGGCGTGCTCGCCCCGGGCCACCTCGCGCTTCAACGTGGCCGAGATGCGCTTGAGCTCGCGCGCCCGCCGGTCGGCCGCCGCGCCCTCGAACGCCTCGCCCTCGCGCAGCGCCTCCTCGGCGCTCATGCCGGTGGCCGACGCCCGCTCGGTCGCCCAGCGGGTCAGCGCGAGGCGCCCGAGCACGATCTCCGGGTCCTCGAGCTGGCACAGCGCCTGGTAGGTCAGGCAGGCGATCGGCTTCCCCACGTCCGGGCCGACGAGCGCGACCGCGTCCCGCCGCTCGCGGGTGAACTGCGACACCGCCCGCGGCCACTGCTGCTGGATCGCCTGGTTGGGGACGAGCACCAGCGCCCGCTTGCCCACGCGGCGGATCAGCTCGACGCCGAGCAGGGTCTTGCCCGACCCCGGCGGCGCGACGATGTGGGTGCTCAGCCGGCCGGCCTTGCGGTCGCGCTCGAAGGCGGCGATCGCCGTGCGCTGATAGCGGCGCCACTCGCCGCTGAACGACAGGGCTTCGTACCTAGTCAAGGCGCGCGAGGTCGTGCGCCAGGCGCTCCTCCGTGAGCTCGCCGAACGGGAAGCCGATCCGCTGGCGCCCGCGCGCGTCGGCGAGCACGACGTGCGCCGAGTGCTCGAGCCGCTTGGACTCGGGCCGGATCGCGAACCCCTTCCACACCGGCTCCAGCTGGGCGCGGCTGCCGAGCAGGAAGTGCATCCGCCCCGTCATCTTCTGCTCGAGCAGGAAGGCGATCGCCCGCTTGGGCGTGTCGTTGGCCGGGTCGACGGACACGCCGATCACCGGCACGTCGCGCCCCAGGTCGTCCAGCGCGCCGCGGATCGTCTGCACCTCGGCCGGGCACGTGTCGCGGCAGGTGGAGTACACGAACGCGTACACCGCCGGCCGGCCCAGCAGCGACTGCGAGGTGACCACGTGCCCGTCCTGGTCGCGCAGCCGGAAGCGCGGCACGTCCAGCCCGGGCGGCCGTACCGCGCCCGCCCAGCCGTTGGTCAGGCCCAGCGGCTGCCCGGCGTTCTGGTGCCCGGACGCGGCCAGCACGCCGAGCACCGCCGCGGCGGCGCAGGCGGCGAGGGCGATCAGCGCGAGCTGCAGGCGCGCGGGGAGCACGGCGACCAATCTACTTCGCCGCCCGTGCCGGGGCAGGCGAACGGCCGGCTGGGTAAGGAGGCGAGGGCCCTGGCCGCGGTCCGGCGATGATCGTTTCAGCGGCCGCCGCCGGCCGCGGGGCTCGTTAGTCGCCACATAAGCAACAAAGGAGCCCCACGTGATTTCGGTGCGATGGATCCTCGGTCGAGTGTGATCGGTTCGCGCCCCACGGCGATCGATCATGCGCGGCGAGAGGCTCCCTCGCTCCCCTACCCAGCAGCCGTTCGCCAGCCCCGGCACGGCGCCACACAGAGCTACAGCTCGATGTGCGACCCCATGACCACAGTCCGCTCATCCGGGAGCTTGAAGTACTCGACCGGGTTGGCCGCGTTGCGGGAGATGGTGAGGAAGAGCCGCTTGCGCCAGCGCGACATCGACGGTGCGTCGGTCCTGACGATGCTGATGCGCGAGAGGAAGTAGGACGGGTTGCGCAGGTCGACCTTGCCCTCCAGGCCGTGGCCGGTGGCCTGGCGCAGCAGCGCCGGGACGTCGGTCGGGTCCTGGAAGCCGAAGCGCCCGACGACGTGGGTGATGCCGTCGTCGGCGTAGCCGAGGTCGTCGATCTCCAGGCGCTCGGACTGCGGTACGTGCGGCACCTTCATGGTCTCGATGGAGACGATCACCACGCAGTTGTGCAGCGTGTGGTTGTGCTCGACGTTGGCCCGCAGCGCCAGCGGCGTCGTCTCCTTGTTGGCGTTGAGGAACACCGCGGTGCCGCCGCAGCGATACAGCGGCGGGTCGAGCTGGTGCACCTTCTCCACGAACGCCCGCAGCGGGCCCTCCTCGGCCGTGCGGTTGGCCGTGACGATCTCGCGCCCCTTCTGCCAGGTGGTGAGCACGGTGAACACGATCGCCGCGATCGTCAGCGGGAACCAGCCGCCGTGCAGCACCTTGGTCAGGTTCGCGGCGAAGAACGTCAGGTCGACCAGCAGGAACGCCGCGGCGCCGCCGATGACCACGCCCAGCGGCTTGTGCCAGAGCACGCGCACCACGAAGAAGAACAGGATCGTGTCGATGGCCAGCGTGCCGGTGACCGCGATCCCGTAGGCGCTGGCCAGGTGCTGGGAGGAACCGAAGCCGACCACCAGCGCGACCACCGCGGCGAAGATCGCCCAGTTCACCGCTGGGACGTAGACCTGGCCCTCCTCCGAGGACGTGTGGCGGATGTGCAGCCGCGGCAAGAAGCCCAGCCGCACGGCCTGGCGGGTGACCGAGAACGCGCCGGAGATCACCGCCTGGGAGGCGATCACGGTGGCGGCCGTAGCCAAGAAGACCATCGGCAGCCGCGCCCAGTGCGGCAGCAGCAGGAAGAACGGGTTGTCGATCGCGCGCGGCGAGCGCAGGATCAGCGCCGCCTGGCCCATGTAGTTGAGCGTCAGCGCCGGGAAGACCAGGAGGAACCAGGCGCGGCGGATCGGCGGCCGCCCGAAGTGGCCCATGTCGGCGTACAGCGCCTCGGCGCCGGTGACCGCGAGCACGATCGAGCCCATGGCGATGAACGCGATCCCCGGGTGGTCGGCCCAGAACTCCACGCCGTAGCTGGGCGAGAGCGCGCGCAGCACGCCGGGGTGCCGGATGACCTCGCGCAGGCCGGCCACGCCGAGCACGGTGAACCACAGCAGCATCACCGGCCCGAACAGCCGCCCGACGGCGCCGGTGCCGAAGCGCTGGATGACGAACAGCACCGTGAGGATGGCCAGCGTGATCTCGATCACCGCGGAGTGCAGCGACGGTGCGGCCACCTCCAGGCCCTCGACCGCCGACAGCACCGAGATCGCCGGCGTGATCATCCCGTCGCCGTAGAACAGCGACGCGCCGAACACGCCGAGCAGCACGAGCGCGATCTTCGCCGCCCGGCCGGTGAGCGTCTGCTGGATCAGCGCGATCAGCGCCATGATCCCGCCCTCGCCGTCGTTGTCGGCGCGCATGATCAGCGTCAGGTACTTGACCGAGACGATGATCGTGATGCTCCAGACGACGAGCGAGATCACGCCGTAGACGTCGCCCTGGGTCGCCTTGACCGCGTGGTCGTCGACGCTGAAGACGGTCTGCAGCGAGTACAGCGGGCTCGTGCCGATGTCGCCGAACACGACGCCGAGCGCGCCGAGCGTGAGCGCGACCACCCCGGCGTGATGGCGGGGGTCCTGGTGAGAGCGCTCGGGGGCGGCGCTCGCCGCGACGGCCATTGCCGCCGCAGCCTACCTACGCCTCGGTGAGCCCTCGGCGGATCGCGTAGCGCACGAGCTCCACGCGGTCGCGCATGCCCAGCTTGCGCAGCAGGTTGGCGCGGTGCGACTCGACGGTCTTCTCGGCCAGGTGCAGCGTCTCGGCGATCTGCTTGTTGGTGAACGCCTCGGCGATCAGCTTGAGCACCTCCTGCTCGCGCGGCGAGAGCGGCTCTTCCGGCCCGGAGGAGTCGTCGCGCATCCACTCGCGCACGATCGTGCGCTCGACCGCGTTGGTCAGGAACGCGTCGCCGCGCGACACCGAGCGGATGGCGTTCAGCAGCGCGCTGTCGACCTCGCGCTTGAGCACGTAGCCGGAGACGCCGGCCTTCAGCGCGTCGAACACGTAGCGCTCGTCGTCGTGCATCGACAGCGCGAGGACCTGCGTCTGCGGCAGGTGCGCCCGGATCTGGCGCGCGGCCTG
>JAICUS010000844.1 GCA_025935735.1 Solirubrobacteraceae bacterium
CACCCGCAGGGTCGCGCCCACGTCGGCGCGCACGAGCGTGTAGCCCGAGTCCGTCGCGCCCGCGATGTCGGCGAAGCCCGCGCCGGTGTTGCGCTGCCACTGGTAGGCGTAGCCCGTGCCCACCGGCGCCCAGTCGCCGGTGGTGGCGCTGAGCCGGCTGCCCAGGCTCGGGCTGCCGGCGACCGCCGGCGCGCCCGTGCTCACCGGCGGCGCGCCCTGCACCATCGCCGAGAAGGCGCTGGGGACGCTGATCACGCGGTCCGGGTTGCTCGCGGTGACCACGATCCGGATCCGCGCGCCCACGTCGGCGGCCGCCAGCGTGTAGGTCGTGTCGGTCGCGCCGGCGATGTCCGTCCAGGTCGCGAGGTCGGTCGTGCGCTGCCACTGGTAGGCGTAGGCGTTGCCGACGCCGCTCCACGTGCCCTGGCTCGCGGTCAGCGTGGCCGTGCGCTTCAGCGTCCCCGAGATCGTCGGGTAGGCGGTGTTGATCGGCGGCGCCCAGGCCACCGCGCCCGTGGCGGCGCTGTAGGCGTTGACCGTCGCGTCGGGGTTGGCGGCGGTGACCACGACCCGCAGCCGCGCGCCCTCGTCGCCGACGCCGAGCACGTAGGTGGGGTCGGTCGCGCCGGCGACGTTGGCGAACCCGGAGCCGGCGTCGCGCTGCCACTGGTAGGCGTAGGCGTTGTCCGGGCCGCTCCAGGTGCCGAGCGTCGTGCTCAGCGTGGAGCCGCGCTGGGTCGTGCCGGTGACCACGGGGGCGCCGAGGTTGACCGGATAGGCGGCCTGCACGGTCGACGTCGCGGCGCTGGCCGCGCTCGCGCTGCCCTCGACGTTCGTCGCCGTCACCACGACCCGCATCGTCGTGCCGACGTCGGCCACGGTGAGCGTGTAGGCGGAGTCGGTGGCGCCGCGGATGTCGGCGAAGCCGGAGCCCGGGTTGCGCTGCCACTGGTAGGCGTAGCGGTTGCCGGCGCCGTTCCAGCTGCCGGTCGTCGCGGTCAGCGTCCCGGTGCGCACCGCGGTGCCGGAGATCGCCGGCGCCGCCGTGTTCAGCGGGCCCTGCGCGGCCACCGTGGCCGTGGCGGGGCTGGTCGCGGTGGCGATGCCGTCGTCGTTGGTCGCGGTGACCAGCATCCGCACGATCGCGCCGACGTCGGCCAGGCCGAGCGTGTAGCTCAGCGACGTCGCGCCGTTGATCGCCGTCCAGGTCGTGCCGCCGTCGGCCGAGCGCTGCCACTGGTAGGCCAGCACGTTGCCGACGCCGCTCCAGGTGCCGGTCGTGGCCGTCAGCGTGGCCGCGCGCTGCGCCGTCCCGCTGACCGTGGGCCGGAGCGTATTGGCGGGCGGCGCGGAAGCGACGGTCGCGGTCGGGTCGCTGGCCGCGCTGAGCGTGCCGTCCGGGTTGGTCGCGGTGATGAGCAGCCGCACCCGCGCGCCCTCGTCGGCCACGGTCAGCGTGTAGGTCGGGACGGTCGCGCCGGCGATGTCGACGAAGCCCGCGCCGCTGTCGCGCTGCCACTGGTAGGCGTAGCTGTTGCCCAGCCCGTCCCAGGTGCCACGGGTCGAGGCGAGCGCCGAGCCGCGCACGGCCGTGCCGCTGACGGTCGGCCGGACCGTGACCGCCGGCGCGGAGATCGGCACCGGGCCGACCGCGTTGCTCGAGGCGCTCGCCGTGCCGTCGACGTTGCTCGCCTGCACGACGACCCGCACGCGCGAGAGCTCGTCGGCCACGCCGAGGGTGTACGTGGTGTCGGTGGCGCCCGGGATGTCGGCGAAGCCGGAGCCGGTGTCGCGCTGCCAGTGGTACGCGTACACGTTGCCGATCCCGTCCCAGCTGCCCGCGGTCGCGGTCAGCTGC
>JAICUS010000830.1 GCA_025935735.1 Solirubrobacteraceae bacterium
ACCACGCCGACGACCCGCAGGTAGTCGGACTCGAAGGCGGTCAGCTCCGCCCGCAGCGTGGCGTGCTCGACCTCGAGCTCCGCGAGCCGGTCCCGCAGCTCAGTGGTCACGAGCGAAAGTACGACGCATTCCGGCGGGCCCCGCCCGCCGACCCACACCCACCCACCCGGCGGCCACCGCACACGTACCACCGGTATGCGAGCGGATGGCCGCCCGAGCGAAGCGGTGACGAGCGCTCTGCGCGAGGCAGGACAGCGACGACCGTTGCCACCGCCGGGCGATGCGCCGTACTTCCGCTCGGGACCACCGCTCAGGCGCGGCCGCGGACAAGGTCGATCAGCCGGGAGAGGATGCGGTCGCCGTCGGCGCGCAGCCCGTTGTGCTCGTATTCGCTGGTCACCCAGGTGCGCAGCCCGCGCACCCGCGGCGCCGTCTCCTCGGAGAACACGCGGGGGACGTACGGATCGCCGGTGTAGATCGCCGCGGCCGCCGGGACCTCGTTGGCCGCCAGCACAGCCTCGTCGTACAGGCGCGGCCACTCGCGCTCCGCCAGCAGGCCGGCCGCCTCGCGCAGCGGCGCCAGCGCGCCGAGGTCCTCGAACAGCCAGGGGAAGACGTGCTCGCCGGTCAGCAGCTCGGGCTGCTCGTCGTAGACCGCGGGCCGCAGCCGCTCCGCGGACCACCGCGTCGCGCCGCCGTCCGCCCAGCCGGCCTCGTGCAGGATCGCGTAGATCGGGTTGCGCGTGAACGACAGCGTGTTGCCCGCGTCGTGCAGGAACGCGGGCGAGTCGACGGGCAGCTCGAGCACGTAGTGCAGCTCCTCGGCGCCGTCGCTCATCCCGAGCTTGTTGCCCAGCGTGCGCAGCCGGCGCGACGTGAGCCGGTCGCCGGAGGGGTCGCGCACGTCCTCGGCGTCCAGGTGGGCGACGAGCCGGCGCACCCGCTCGCGGTCCTCGGGGAACTGCTCGTAGTAGCGCCGGCAGCGCTCGAGCATGATCCCGTAGGTCACTCGGTAGACGTCGTCGATCCGCGGGCCGAGCACCGGCAGGCCGCCGGTCAGGAACGCCTCGCGCAGGCCCTCGGGCGCCAGCGAGAGATACGTGGTCACGCACATGCCGCCGAAGCTCTGGCCGAGCACGCTCCAGGGCGGCGAGCCGAGCGCCTCCCGCACCGCCTCGCAATCGCGGACGATCGAGTCCGCCCGGAAGTTCGCCAGGTACTCCGCCTGCTCGGCCGGCGTGCCGGGCACGAAACCGACCGGCGTCGAGCGCCCGGTGCCGCGCTGGTCGAGCATCAGCATCCGGTAGTCGCGCAGCGCCCGGTCCAGGAACGCCGGGCCGCGCGGGTTGCCGGTCGGCCGCGGCGCCTCGAACCCCGGCCCGCCCTGCAGGAACACCAGGAACGGCTTGTCGCGGCCGTCCGGGTCGGCCACCTCGCGGGCGAACACGGTGATCTGCTCGCCGTCCGGCCGCGCGTGGTCGAGCGGGACGGGGACCTCGTGGTCGACGAGCACGAGGCCGGGCAGCCGGTGGCTCAAGCGACGGACTCCAGGAAGCCGAAGAAGCGCGCGCTCCAGCGCTCGGCGGCGTCGATCGGCGGGAAGTGGCCGGAGCCCTCGAACAGCTCCGTCTCCACCCGGCCGCCGGCGGCCGCGTAGCGCTCGAGCACCGCCCGGATCTGCGCCACCATCGGCTGCGGCGCGAACGCCTCCGGCCAGCCCGGCACCAGGCCCAGCGACCCCAGGGTGCCCATCTCCCACGGCGAGCCGTCGGCCACCACGATGTCGGCCGTGCCGTGTGTCCACAGCACCGGCGGCTTGGGCTCCAGCTCGACGATCGCGGCCCAGTTGCAGTACTTGGGCGAGAGCGCGTTCAGGATCCCGCGCGTCCCCGGCGCGACGCCCGGCCAGTGCTCCGACGGCACCGAGTCGCCCGGGTAGCCGTCGTCGCCGGTCACCGACTTGAGGATCTCGGCCAGCAGC
>JAICUS010000268.1 GCA_025935735.1 Solirubrobacteraceae bacterium
CGGCCGCAACGCCTCGTCATAGGCGCACTTGACCTCGACCGTCTCCCACGGCGCCGTGTGATCGGTGTGGTCGGCGAGCAGCCAGACCTCGTTGATGTCGGTCCGCTCCGGGAGGTCCAGCATCTCGTAGAGCGCGCCGTAGTCCAGCGCCGCGCCGTCGCGGGGGAAGCGCACCGAGTTGCGGTCGTAGCGGCCGGCCGGCTCGCTCAGGTCGACGTACTCGGCGATCCGGTACTCCAGGAACGCCGGCGCGTCCGGGTCGCGCCAGCCCTGCCAGCGCGAGGACTCGCGCAGCGCCGCGATCAGCCGCTCCAGCAGAGCGCGGGCCTCGCCCTCGCCGAGGCCGTGGACGAAGTTGACCGCGAGCACCCGCGGCTCCATGCGCTCGATCCGGTCGTGGTGCGCGACCAGCCAGGGGTCGGAGTTGGCGAAGCTCTCCTCGTTGGGCCAGATCACCAGCCGTAGACCCGGAGGTCCGCCACCGACCACCAGCTCCCCGAGCTCCCGGTCTGGACGACCCGCAGCGCGCGGGCGAACGTGGGCCGGATGTCGATCGCGGTCAGCTGGCCGGTGCCGGCGCCGCTCGCCACCTTGGCGAAGCTCGTCCCGTCGCGGCTCGCCCACAGCTCGTAGCCGCGCGGGAAGTCGCCGGTGTCCGCGCCGGTGTCGAGCACGACGCGGCGCACCAGCGCCGGGCGGCCCAGCGCGACGGTCAGCGTCTGGCCGGGCGCCTGGGCGGTGCCGGACGTGTAGCGGGTGGTGGCGTCGTCGTCGACCGCGTCGGCCGCGCTGTCGCCGCCGGCCGACGCGGTGGCCGTCATGCCGTGGAAGTCGAGCAGCCGCGGCCCGTGGTCATACGCCCGCCAGACGAAGGTGGCCAGCGCGCCGCCGGGCAGCGTGTAGTCGAACGACTCGCCGCCGACGGCCACGGCGAAGCTGCGCGGATCGTCGTTCTCGTTGTGCACGACGAGCGCGGTCGAGCCGTCCGGGTTGCGGAACGCCACGTCCATGATCTGCCCGTTCCAGCCCGTGGTGCCGAACGACGTGCTGGCGATGCGCACGGCGCCCGGCTGGACGAACCGGGACAGGTGCCCGAGCGTGTAGTACTCGGCGTCGCGGGTGACGGTATCGCCCGGCCCGACGGTGACCACGCCGGTGCACGTGTCGCAGCCGCCGTTGTGCGGGCCGCCGCTGGGGTCGAGCGCCAGGTTCCAGTTCTCGGTGGTCATCGCCCAGTTGCGCGGGACCCCGATGGTGATGTTGCGCGCGTCCCACTTCAGCGTGTCCGAGAAGTACTGGGCCGGCGGGTCGGTCGGGCCGTGCGAGCCGGAGCACTCGGTGAACCAGATGCCCTTGTCCGGGAACGCGTCGTGCATCTGCGTCTGGCGGACCTGGTCGCCGGCGTAGCAGTGGAACGCCGTGCCGGCCAGCCAGCGGCCCGCCGGGGTGCGCATCAGGTCGAACGGATACTCGGTCTCGGGGTCCTCGCCGGGCGGCGTGTTGGCGACGTCGTTCGGGTGCTCGGACCAGTTGTGGTCATAGCCGAAGATCAGCGTGTGCAGGTGCGCCGCGCGCAGCTTCGGGCCGAGCGCCTCGATCAGCTTCGCCTCCTGCGCCACCGGCATGTCGGTGCCCGGGTAGGCGTTCGGGAAGCGGTTCTGCGGCTCGTTCTGCACGGTCACGGCGTAGATCGGCACGCCCGCGCGCCGGTAGGCCTCGATGAACGCGACGAAGTAGCGCGCGTACGCGTCGTAGATGCGCGGGTCGTCGATCAGCCGGCCGCCGACGAGCGACTGGCTCGTCTTCATCCAGGCCGGCGGGCTCCACGGCGTGGCCATCACCTTCAGCCGCGGGTTGAGCGCCAGCGCCTGGCGCAGCAGCGGCAGGATCTGCTTGCGGTCATGGGCGATGGAGAAGTGGCGCAGGCCGTAGTCTGTCTGGCCGGCGGGCACGTCGTCGTAGGTGTAGTGCGGGCCGTCGACGAAGTCCGAGGCGCCCATCGGCTGGCGCAGGAACGACAGCCGGTCGCCGTCGCGGCCGAACAGGTCGGCCATGGTGGCGTCGCGCGTACGCTTGTCGAGGCGGTAGAGCACGGACGCCGAGGAGTCGGTGATCGACGCGCCGAAGCCGTCCATGCGCTGGTAGGCGCGGCTCGGGTCGACGGTGACGGTCAGGGCGCTCGAGCCGCCGGGATGGAAGGCGACGCTGCCCTGGTCGCTCATCCGCAGCGCCCCGTCGGGCGTGGTCACCCAGACGTGCGCGGACGGCTCGGCCGCCGCGGCGGGCGCGCAGGCGGCGAAGGCAC
Source organism: Solirubrobacteraceae bacterium (assembly GCA_025935735.1). Next base: position 2,306 of record JAICUS010000268.1, read on the forward strand.
AGACGACGGCAACGGCGATGCGCGAGAACACTTCCGGCGACCTCCCCAGGCTCGAACTGCTGTCTGCCTACCCGTCCTCGACGAGATCGTAAATCCCGGACGCGGCGCCGAGCAGCGCGACCGTCCGCCGCGCTGCCTCGCCGACCGCGATCCGCGGGGGCGCCGGCGGGCCGTCCTCGTAGAACGTGCCCGGGCCGTAGAGCTGCCCGTAGCGCAGGACCACGCCGCCGGCGTCGAGCACCATCCGCTCGTGCGCGGCGATCGTGCCGGCCCGCTCGGGCGGCGTCTCCCAGGCGATGCTCTGCGCGTACACCTTCCGGCCGTCAGCCGCGGCGACCAGGTTGCGCGTGCCCTCGCGGCGGATGCGATCGTTGCGCGCGGCGAAGGCGCCGAGCTCGGAGCGGTCGTCGGGCAGGTCGGTGAGCTGGTGCATCACCACGTCGGCCCGTGACGCGGCCACGGCGTCCTTGAGGCCCTCGGCGTCGTACACGTCGCACACCACCGGCTCCGCGCCGAGCCGCGCGAGCTCGGCGGTCCTGCCGGGGGAGCGGGTCATCGCCGCCACCTCGTGGTGCTGCGCCACCAGCAGCGGCACGAGCCGGACGCCGAGCACCCCGGTCGCGCCCGCGAGGAAGATCCGCAGCGCGACGCGCGATAACACGATGACGTCGCTGCGGCGGTCGCCGAAGTCGGTGAAGTTGCGCAGCAGGCCCTCGCGGGTGAAGCCGGCGGAGGCGAGCAGGCGCTGCGAGCCGACGTTGCCCGGCGACACCCACGCCTCGACGCGTACCGTCCCGGGCTGCGCCAGCGCCCAGTCGGCGGCCAGCCGCACGGCGCGCGTCCCGACCCCGCGCCCGCGGGCGGGCGGCGCCACCCAGTACGCGATCCCGACGACGCCGCGCTGCGGCCGGTCGGGCATGAAGACGAGCCCCAGCGGCTCGTCGCTCGCCGCGCCGGCGACGACCAGCGAGACGCCGTCCCCCCGGCGCAGCGCCCCGGCGAGCGTCAACCGCTCCCAGGGCGTCTCGCCGCGCGCCGCCTCGACGAAGGCGACGTCGCGCTCATTCCAGGCGCGCAGCCGGACGACGCCGTCGGTCAGCTCGGGCGGCACGCCTCACAGCATGCCTGCTACGCGGGGCGGTAGTAGGCGCGGTTGATCTCGATGTAGTGCTGCCACTCGGGCGGCACCTGGTCCTCGGAGGTGATGGCGTCGACGGGGCAGGCCTCCACGCAGGCGTCGCAGTCGATGCACTCGTCCGGGTCGATGTAGAGCTGCTCGTGCTGGTCGTAGTCGGGCTCGTCGGGCGTGGGGTGGATGCAGTCCACCGGGCACACCTCGACGCACGAGGTGTCCTTGGTCCCGATGCACGGCTCATTGATCACATAGGCCATCGCGGCTCCTTTTCACGGTCAGGGTGTGAAAAAGCTACCGCATTTTCCTAGCCGAGCTGTGCAAAGCTATGGCGGTGGACGTTCCGACCCGGCCCGGCGACGCGCTGGCCCAGCCCACGCGGGCGCGGCTGTTCGCGCTGCTGGCGGAGCTGCGCCGCCCGGCGCACACCGAGGAGCTGGCCGAGCGGCTCGGGCTGCACCCGAACGGCGTGCGCACGCACCTGGAGCGCCTGCTCGAGGCCGGTTTGCTGGTGCGCGAGCGCGAGCGCCAGGCGCGCGGGCGCCCGCGGGACGCGTGGGCGCTCAGCCCCGACGCCCAGCCCGGCGGCGACCCGCCGACCGCCTACGCCGACCTGGCGCGCTGGCTCGTGCGCTCGCTGGTCGCCGGCCGCGCGCGGGTGGGCGACGTCGAGGCGGCCGGGCGGCGGATCGGCCGCGAGGTCGCCTCGGCGGACGCGGACGTCCCGGGCGAGCGGCGGATGCACGACGCGCTCGTGGCGCTCGGCTTCCAGCCCAGCCGCGAGCCCGCCGCCCCCGAGCGGCTGACCTACCGGCTGCGCAACTGCCCGTATCGCGACGCCGTGCGCGAGCGCCAGCCGCTGGTCTGCGGGCTGCACCGCGGGCTGACGCGGGGGATGCTCGACGCCATCGACCCCGCCACCCGGCTCGAGGGCTTCGTCCCGCACGACCCCGACGAGGCCGGCTGCCTGATCGAGCTGCGCGGGCCGATGGCCGCCGAGGCGGCGGTTGAGCACTAGCCTCGGCGACCCGTCCGACCGGGGCGTCCACCGGCCCGGCCTCGCGGGCCCCGCGGGTCGCCGCTGCCGCCCGCGGCGGCTCGATCCGTCCGGTCCGCGGCCGAGCGACCTGCTGGCTGCGTTCTTCGCCGCCGGGCTCGTCCTGCTCGCCGCCTCCGCCGTCGCGGCGGTTGCGCACGCCGTGACCGGCGACGCCCGCCTGCACTGGCTGGCGCTGCACCTCGCGCTGCTCGGCGGCGTGTCGCAGCTGGTGCTCGGCGCCGGGCAGTTCTTCGTTTGCGCGTTCCTGGCCACGACGCCGCCGTCGCGCCGGCTGGTCGCCGCGCAGCTGGCCGTCTGGAACGCCGGCACCGTGCTCGTGGCGGTCGCCGTGCCGCTGGACGCCGCGGTGCCGCTGGTGGCCGGCGGCGTGCTGATCGTGGCCGGCCTGGCGCTGTTCGCCGGGTCGATGGCCGCCATGCAGCGGCGCTCGCTGCAGCGGGCCCGCTGGGCCGTGCGCTGGTATCAGGGGTCGGCGGGCTGCCTGGTGGCCGGCGCGCTCGTCGGCGTGGCGCTCGGCCGCGGGGTGGGGTGGACACACGGCTCGCTGCTGGGCGCGCACCTCGCGCTCAACGTCGGCGGCTGGCTGGGAACGGCCATCGTCGGCACGCTGCACACGTTCTTCCCGTCGCTCACCGGCACCCAGCTGCGATTCGGGCGCCTGCAGGGACCGGTCTTCGTGCTGTGGGTCGCGGGGATCGTGGAGCTGGCGCTCGCCGCCGCGTTCGGTGCCGACCCCGTCGCCGCGCTGGCCTGGTTGCAGCTGACCGCGGCGGCCGGGCTGCTCGCGCTCAACCTGCTGGCCTCGCTGGCCGCTCGCGCGATCCCGCTGTCGCTGCCCGCGCGGCTGGTGGCGCTCGCGCAGCCGTTCATGGTCGCGGGGCTGCTGCTGGGCCTGGCGGCGACGCTGGCGGACGGCACCGCCGGCCCGCTCGCCGCGGGCGTGCGGCCGGTGCTGGCCGTGCTGCTGCTCGCCGGCTGGGTCGCCCTGACCGTGGCCGGCTCGCTGCTGCACCTGCTCACCGTGCTCGCGCGGGTGCGGCGCTTCACGCTCGCCATGCCGGCGCCCCGCCCGGCCCGCGACCGCGCCGTGGCGGCGCTGGCGGGCACGGCGGCGGTGGTGTGGGCGCTCGCCGCGATCCCCGGGGCCGGGCCGCTGGGCCCGCCGGCGGTCGCGCTGCGGCTGGTGGCGGCGCTCGTTCTGGCCGCGCGCGTCGCCGCGGCGGCCCTGCGCGCCGTGCGTGCGCCTGCCCGCCGGGCGTGACAGGATGCCCGGGTCATGATCGTCCTCGTCGCCGGAGCGAACGGGCGGCTCGGCGGGCTGCTGGTCGCGCTGCTGCGCGGGCGCGGGCACGCCGTGCGCGGGCTCGTGCGCAGCGACGGCGAGGCGGCGGCGCTGGAGGAGCTGGGGGCAAAGGCGCTGGTCGGCGACCTCCGCGGCGACGTCGAGTGGGCCGCCGAGGGCTGCGACGCGGCGATCTTCGCCGCGGGCGCGCGCCATCGCTCAGAGCTCGGGGCGATCGACGGCGGCGGCGCGGCCAAGCTCGCCGAGGCGGCCGACCGCTACGAGCTTCGCCGCTTCATCCTGTGCAGCGCGGTCGGCGCGGGCGCGCCCGAGCGCCGCGACGGGCCGCTGCGCGAGTTCCTCGCCGCCAAGCACGCCGCCGAGCGCCGCCTCGCCAAGCTCGACCTGCCGTGGACGATCCTGCGCTTCGGCCGGCTGACCGACACCCGCGGGACCGGCCGGATCGCCACCGAGGTGCCGCCGGGGACCAATGTGACGCTGAGCCGCGACGACGCGGCGCTGGCCGTCGTCGAGGCGCTGGTCCGCGGGCACCTCGCGCGGCGCGTCGTGCACGTCATCGACGGCGAGCGCCACGTCGGCCCGGCGCTGGACTCCGTCGAGCCCGGCCCGCTGCCGCCGACGCGCAACACCGGCCTCGGCGCCGGCCAGACCGACAACCCGCCGCCCGCGCGCGACATGCTGGCGGCCGACGCCTCCCCGCTCGACGCCGACGTCGACTACGAGGGCGAGGGCCCGCTGCCGCCCGAGCTCACCGGCAACGACGACCCGGCGCCCGGCATCTAGTTCCCCGACGGCGTGGGCGGGAGCGGGTGCCCGTGCGCGTAGAGGTGGACCGGCAGCGCTCCCTCGGGGCGCTCCGCCTTCTCGTCGCGACCGGCGTAGCGGTCCTGGATCGCGACGATCTCCTCCATCACCGCCTGGAGCTCCTCGGCCGTCAGGTAGCGGACGGTGTCGGTCATGAAGTCCGCGTTGCGCCACTCGGCCGGATAGGCCGGACGCCGCGACATCCATTCCCGCGCCTGGTCGAAGCTGCGCTCCAGGAACGTCCGCGCGAGCGCCTCACCGGCGAGCTCAGCCTCCGGCTCCTGCTCGTCGGCGATGAACTGCCGGGAACGGCTGGTGGCCCGCCACGGGCGGCTCCGTCCGCGGCCGTCGCCGGTCTCCTCGACGAAGCCGTACTTGGCCAGCGTCTGCAGGTGCCACGACATGTTCCCGGGGCTCTCGCCCAGCAGCTCGGCCGCGCGGGTGGCCGTGATCTCGCCGTCGCGGCGGACGGCCTCGAGCAGCGCCACGCGCACTGGGTGGGCCAGCGCCCGCATGGCCCGCGCGTCGGTGACGACGTCGCGCCGGCGCGTCATCGCCCGAGCGCCAGCCTCAGGCCGACGTCGACCAGCAGCCAGCCGGTGCGGCGCCTGGCCGACCGAGCGGGACGGCGCCGGCCGCGGGCGCCGTGACGCAGCGCGACGACGCGGTCGCGGGCGACCGCTTGCGCGAGGATGGGGTGCGAATGACAAGACATCTTGTCACGAGAGTACTTGTCACAAGAACTCTTGTCAAGGGCCTGCACCTAGCGCAGCTCGGCGCTCGTCTTGCCGAGCAGCTGGCGGGCGATGATCAGCAGCTGGATCTGCTGGGTGCCCTCGAAGATGTCGAGGATCTTGGCGTCGCGCGCCCACTTCTCCAGCAGCTCGTCCTCGCCGTAGCCGGTGGCGCCGCACAGCTCGATGCAGGCCAGGGCGACGTCGACGGCGGTGCGGCCGGCCTTCGCCTTGGCCATCGAGGCCTGCAGCGAGTTCGGGCGGCCGTTGTCGGCCAGCCAGGCGGCCTGGAGGGTCAGCAGGCGGGCCGCCTCGTAGTCGGCCTCGAGCTGCTGCAGGCGGGCGGCGGCGGCCGGCTGGCGCCAGGTGGCCGCGCGGTCGTCGAAGGTCACGCCGGCGCGCTGTAGCGCGTCGCGGGTGTGCTCCAGGCAGGCCCGGGTGACGCCGAGCGCCATCGCGGCCACGAGCGGGCGCGTGTTGTCGAAGGTCTGCATCGCGCCGGCGAACGACTTGCGCGAGTCGATCTCCGGCGAGCCGAGCAGCGCGTCGGCGGGCACGCGGCAGTCCTGCAGGCGGAACGCGGCGGTGTCGGAGGCGCGGATGCCGAGCTTGTGCTCGACGCGCTCGAGGA
>JAICUS010000588.1 GCA_025935735.1 Solirubrobacteraceae bacterium
GACGTCGACCGTCAGCCGCGCCCCGCCGGCGAGCCGGGCCAGGCCAGATCCGAGCCGTACGTCGATCCGCATGTCCTCCTCAGCCCGATCGTACCTCCCGCAGCACGTACGGGCCCAGCGTCGCCGCGAACACGGCGTTCATGTGGTTGTCGTCCTTGTGCACGTAGACGCCGCCGATCACCGGGAAGCAGCGCGTCCGGCTGCAGAACAGGCGGGTGAGGTCGATCGTCCGCACCCGCGGCCCGCGGACGTCCGCGGCCTGCGCTCCCGGGTCCGGCGTCAGCACCGCCGCCCGGGGCGAAGCGCAGGCGCGGCCCACCGGCGCCCCGCGGCGCAGGCGGGCGCGGACGCACACCGTCGAGGCGAGCGTCGTGGCCGGGATGTCGCGCAGGACGTAGACGTGGCGGACGCTGCGCGGCAGCGCGTCGAGCATCGCCCCGAGCTGCGCCGCGCCGCCGCCGTAGCCGCCGGTCCCGCCCTGCGGGCCGCCGGGCGGCTCGGCCCAGTCGGAGACGAACACCGCGCGGACCGCGGGGTGCGCGCGCAGCCAGGCGAGCGCGGACGCGTGCTGGGCGGCGCAGGCGGCCGGGCCGAGCGCGGGGCTGCCCGGGATCTGGACGCTGAACGGGCAGCCCGGCCGGGTGATCGAGATCCCGCGCCAGCGCCGCGCCTGGGCGACGACCTCCAGCGCCGCGCGCCAGTGCGTGGCGTGGCTGTCGCCGAGCAGCGCAACCGTGTCACGGGCGCCCGCGACCCCGAACTCGCAGGCGCCGAGCGGGCGGTGCAGCGGCCGGCAGCGCGAGCTCGGCCAGATGTAGGCCTGGTCGGGCCGGGGGTACACGCCCCCGCCGCCGCACGGCCGCAGCCGCGCCGCGGCGCCGAAGCACGGCGGCGTGGCGTAGGCGACGACCGCCGCGCGCAGCGTGCCGCTGTCGGGCACCGCGTCGTCGCAGCCGGCGGGGCAGCCCCAGTGCGACTCCACCGACCACCGCAGCGGCCCCAGCGGCAGGCCGAGCGTGCTCGGCAGCACGGAGGCGTGGAAGGTCCGCGGGTCGGGACGGGTGACCGCCGCGTCGACCTTGTGCAGCACACCGCCCGGCTGCGCCTGGAAGAGCAGCGCCGGCCGGCCGTGGCGCGACCCGGCGCACAGCCGGCCGCGGGCCAGCACCAGGCAGAGAGAGCGGTCGCCGGCCAGCGCCTGCGACGTCCACGGGTCCTGCGTGCGCAGCGTCAGCTCGAGCCGCAGCTCCCGCTGCCCGAACGACACGTCGCGCACGTCGAGCGGCGAGGCGGCCGCGTCGCGCGGGTCCGTCACGGTCGCCGCCCGCGCGGCCGCCGCGGGCCACAGCGCGAGCAGCGCCGCCAGCGCGACGAGCCCGCGGGTCATCGCCGCCGGCGCCGGAGCGCCGGCACGAGCCCCGCGCCCAGCGCCGCTCCCGTCGCGGCGCCGGCGGCCAGCGCCCGGCGCGACACGCGCGGGTCGCGCGCCAGCCCGGCGAGGCGGCTGACCGCGAGTGGCGCGAGCAGCGCTCCCGCAGTCAGCGCGCCCGGGTCGTAGCGGCGGTGGCGCGCCGCCCAGCCCAGGTGCAGCCCGGCGTTGCCGAGGTGGGTGGCGTAGAGCATCGCCGCCGGCGCGGCCGCGCGCGGCCCGGCGGGCGCGAGCAGGCTCGTGCCCCACCCGAGCACGACGTTGATCGCGAACCCGATGCGCCGGTCGAGCGGGAACTCGTCCTCGGAGGAGCCCAGGATCTCGCGGTTGATCCAGGGCAGGAAGCCGCCCGGCCACACCCACTCCTCGGTCTGGTGCCACAGCAGCACGGCGAGCGGGCGCAGCGCCGGCCTCCGGACCGCGGCCAGCGACACGGGCGCGAGCGCCGCGGCGCCCACGAGCGGCCAGCGGTCATAAGCGGGCATGCCGGGGAATCTAATCTGCCGGTGGTGGCCACCGACAGCTGGAGCCCCGGGCAGTACGGACGCTTCGCCACCGAGCGCGAGCAGCCCTTCTGGGACCTGCTGGCGCTGGTCGAGCCGTCCGCCGGGACGGTGGTCGACCTCGGCTGCGGCACCGGCGAGCTGACCCGCGCGCTGCACGAGCGGACCGGCGCGAGCGAGACGGTGGGCGTGGACAGCTCCGCGCGCATGCTCGCCAAGGCGCCCGCCGGCGCAGGACTGCGGTTCGTGCACGCCGACATCCGCGACTACGAGCCCGAGGAGCCGCCGGCGATCGTGTTCTCCAACGCGGCGCTGCACTGGCTGCCCGGCCACCGCGACCTCTACGCGCGCCTGCGCGGCTGGCTCGCGCCGGGCGGCCAGCTCGCGGTGCAGATGCCCGACAACATGGACGCCCTCACGCACCGGACGGCGGCCGAGGTCGGCGAGGACCCGCGGTTCGCCCCGTATCTCGAGGGCGCGGAGCGGCGCGGCGCCATCCTGTCCGCCGAGGAGTACGCGGTGCTGCTGCACGAGCTCGGGTTCGCCCGCCAGGTGGTGCTCCGGCGCATCTACGCGCACCTGCTGCCCGGCCGCGACGACGTCGTCGAGTGGTTCCGCGGCAGCCTGCTGACCGAGTACGAGCGCCTCATGCCCGCCGAGGTCTACGCGGACTTCCTGGCGACCTACCGCGCGACCCTGCTGCCGCGCCTGGACGACCGGCGGCCCTACCTTCTCCCGTTCCCGCGCGTGCTCATGTGGGCGCGCCTGGATCAGTAGAACAGGAACGGCCACCAGTTCTTCATCGGCCGGCCGTCGTCGTCGCGCGCGGTGTTGCCCGGGCCCGGCATGTTCTGGCGCCAGTACACGACCCAGCGGCCCATGCAGTCGGGCGCGAGCTCGCGATAGCGGTCGAGCACCGCGGGCGTCCACGGTCGCGCCTGCTGCCCCGGTTGCCGCCAGCTCTCGACGGTCGACATGGCCGGCGCCGCGCCGTCGAGGTCGTAGTCGAAGCGCCCGTTGGGCATGAAGTGGACGTTCCCGCCGGCGGATACGTAGTCCGCGACGCGCCGGCGCCGCCAGCCCGCGCGGTACTCCAAGGTGCTCGGCGACGGATAGCTCACCGGGTGCGGGCCCTTCAGGTACAGCGACTCGAACGGCAGCCCGTAACGGCGGTCGAGGTCGAGCATCGCGTACTCGCGGAAGTAGCGCTCGTAGTACGGGATCGCGCCGCAGGTGGCCATGCGCTCCAGCGAGTGGCCGAGGCTCTCCATCGCGCAGCCCACGCCGCGGGCGAAGTTGACGAACAGGGTGCGCAGGCTGCGGCCGATCCACGGCGCGGTGTGCGGGCCCGAGTTGCCCGCGTCATACACGTGTCCGACCGGCCGCAACGCCTCGTCATAGGCGCACTTGACCTCGACCGTCTCCCACGGCGCCGTGTGATCGGTGTGGTCGGCGAGCAGCCAGACCTCGTTGATGTCGGTCCGCTCCGGGAGGTCCAGCACCTCGTAGAGCGCGCCGTAGTCCAGCGCCGCGCCGTCGCGGGGGAAGCGCGCCGAGTTGCGGTCGTAGCGGCCGGCCGGCTCGCTCAGGTCGACGTACTCGGCGATCCGGTACTCCAGGAACGCCGGCGCCTCCGGGTCGCGCCAGCC
>JAICUS010000700.1 GCA_025935735.1 Solirubrobacteraceae bacterium
CGCCGCGGTAGACGGCCGTGTCGTCGACCCGCGGGTACATCGTGGTCGCCGCCGCGGTCGCCGCGACCACGCGGTAGCGGATCAGGTGACCCGCGGCCGCACCCGGGATCGACGCGGTGTAGGCGCCATTTCCGCTCGAGGTCATGGTGACGGTCTGCTCGGTGTTGAAGTCGGTCCGGTAGCGCAGCGTCGGCGCGCCGGTCTGCCCCGACACCGTCGCGGTCACCGTGACCGGCTGGTTCGGCGACGGGGACGTCGGCGACGCGGACACGTTGGTGATGCTCGGCCCGAGGCCGGTGGTGCGCCTCACCGAGTTGACCGCGCCGGGCGTGAAGCCCGCGGTCGCCGTCGAGGCGGCCCAGTCGCGCGGGTCGTTCTGGTCGGCGTTGGCGTCGACCAGCTCCAGCGAGGGACCGTCCCCGTCGGGCGTGGTGGCCCAGGGGTCACGGTCCGCGTAGGTCACCGAGTCGATGGTGGCGCCGCTCGCATCGTTGAGCGTGAGCGTCTCACCGCTGTTGGACAGGCCACCGGTGTAGACGGCGTTCGCCGTCTTCTTGTACGTCGTCTGGTAACGGGCCGCGTCCGGGCTCAGCACGTAGAAGCCGCCGGCGGGGATCGATGCACCCGCCGGCAGCGTGGCCGTGATGCCGCTGCCGAAGGTCCATCCCGAGATGTCGACCGGGGCGCTGCCCTTGTTGGCCAGCTCGAGGAACTCGTCGCCGTCCAGCCCGGAGACCGGGTTGTACATGATCTCGTTGATCACCACGTCGGTGGATGCAGCGCTCGCCGTCATCGGCGTCATCAGCGCTACAGACACCCCGAACAGGCCGGCCAACGCGACCGACCGATACAGAGTCTTGTTGCGTGTTCGCACGGAACCCCCCTAGGTCCACGACTGCGCCCGACCCCCATGCCGGCGCACGTCGCCTGAACGGTAGTTGACGTACCGCTAAGGGGGACATAGTCCGTTGTGACCAGCCGCGAGCGGCTTGTCCAGCCAGAAGCCGCCCGGGTCCGAGGACCCGGGCGGCTTCAGTCGTCAGCGCACCCGTGACGGGGCTACGTGGTCACCTGCTGGGTGACCGTCGCCGACTTCCCCCACCAGTCCGTCACGGTCAGCGTGATCGTGTGGCTGCCCGTGGTGGTGTAGGTGTGGGCTGCCGGCGCCGCGCCCGTGCTCGCCGCCGAGGTATCGCCCCAGCTCCAGGAGTACGTGACGGCGTCACCGTCCGGGTCGCTGGTGCCCGCACTGTTGACCGTGCACACCGAGCCCGTGCAGCTGGCGGTGAACTTCGCCGTCGGAGCTGCGTTGGCGGGCGGGACGGTCAGCGTGACGGTCTTGCTCGTCGACGCCGACTTGCCCCACCCGTCGGCGCTGGTGAGCTTGACGGTGTACGTGCCGCCGGCCGCGAAGGTGTGCGTGGCCGACGTCGAGGTGGAGGCCGCCGCGACGGTGCTGCCGTCGCCCCAGTCCCACGTGTTGAGCACGGTGTCACCGGTGTTCGGGTCCACGGTGCCGCTGGCGCTGGCGCTGCAGATAAGCCCGGTGCAGCCGACCGCGAGGGTCGGTGTGGGTGCCACGTTGCCGCTGGGCTCGGCGATCGTCACCGTCACCGAGGTCGTCGCGGTGGCGCCCCACTCGTCCTTGACCGTCAGGAGCACCGGGTAGGTGCCCGCCGCGGTGAAGGTCTTCACCGGCACCGGTCCCGTGCCCGTGCCCTGGCTGATCCCGTTCGTGCTGGTGCCGTAGGTCCACGAGTAGGTCAGCGCGGGGACGTTCTCGTCGGTCGAGCCCCTGCCGTCGAAGGTGCAGACGTTCGCGTTGCACGAGACCGTCGCCTTGGCGACCGGCGGGTTGTTCGCCGGCAGGGTCACCACGACGCCGTTCGAGATACGCAGCGCCCCCACCTGGCCGTGGTTGTCGGTGGGCCGGACCTGCACCTGGTACGTGCCGGCGGGAAGCACCGGCGTGGTGTAGGAGAAGTTCGACCCCGGGCTGCCCGGGCTGTTCAGGAACGCCGCACGCCAGCTCGGCGTGGTGCTCGTGAACGTGCCGGTCGAGCTCATGTACTGCCCGGCCGCGTTGAGCACGGCCACCTCGACCTTGGCGATGCTCTTGTCGTCGATCGCCCGCCCGGTCACCACGATCTTGCCGTCGCCGAACGAGCTGCCGTCCACCGGCTGCCCGAGCGTCGCGTCGAACGTGGGTGCCGAGTCACCGGGGTAGTACATGTAGCGCGCCACCGTGTTCGTCGTGGCGGCGTTCTGCTGGCCGGCGGTGTCGAAGGCGTACGCCGTGATGGTGAAGTTGCCTCCGGCGCTCGGCAGCGTGACCGACCTCGACCACGTGGTGCTGGCCGCTCCCTTGCCGGCGCCGAGGGTGGCGACGACCCGGTTGTAGCCCGACCCCATGGTGCCGTCGTTCTGCAGGTAGCGGCCGGTGTCGTTGTCGAACACCGTCAGCTCCACGCTGCTGACGCCGTTGTCGTCGCTCGCCGTGCCCGCCAGCGGCAGCGTGCCGTCGCTGATCGACGTCGCCGTCGACGTCGGGCAGGTCAGGACCGCGGCCGGGCACCACGTCTGGGCGACGGTCGGCGGCGAGTCGCCGGAGACCTGGGCCTGGACGGTGAGCCTGCCCTGGTTGGTCGACGATGTCGTCAGCCCGTCGTTGTCGGTGGCCCGCACGCTGAACGTGTACGTGCCGGCCGACAGGTTGAACGGCGTCGTGTAGGTCCAGCTGTACGTCGGGCTCCCGATGCTGATCGGTGAGATGCGGTAGTAGCCGGCGGAGATGCCGACCCCC
>JAICUS010000885.1 GCA_025935735.1 Solirubrobacteraceae bacterium
CGCGCCGAGGACCTGTGGGGCCTGCGGCGCGACGAGGCCCTCGACCACCACTTCCTCAGCCTGGACATCGGCCTGCCCTCCGAGGAGCTGGCCGCGCCGCTGCGCGCCGTGCTCAACGGGCAGAGCGAGCGCGAGGCGCGCGAGCTGGCGGCGGTCAATCGCCGCGGGCGGGCGATCGTCTGCCAGGCGACGGTGCTGCCGCTGCTCGGCTTGGTCGCGGGCGACGGCGCGCTGGTGCGCGGCGCGATCGTGATGATGGAGGACCGCCCCGGGGACGGCGACGGGAGCCGCTAGCCGCGCCGGAGTTGCGCCGCCGCGCGCAGCTCCTCGAGCCGCTGCGCCCGGTCGGCGCGCAGGTCGATCGTCCGCTGCTGGAGCGCCGACGTCTCGGCGGCGAGCGTCTCCAGCGCGGCGCGGTTGCGCGCGGACGTCTCGCGGGCGGCGTCCAGCGAGGCGCGGAGGTCGTCGAGCCGTGTCGGGCCGTGCGCGGCGGGAGCGTCGGCGACCGCGGCCACGACCTCCCCGTCGTCGCTCTCGGGCATCAGCCGGCGGCGCTGCTGGATCACCTCGGCGGCCGTGGCCGCCGAGGCCACCGGCTCGCCGGTCAGCAGCCACGTGCCGTCGTCGCGGCGCACCAGCTGGCCGTCGCGGGCCAGCTCGGCCAGCGCGGTGGACACCGTCGGCCGGCGGGCGCCCACGAGCTCGCCGATCAGCCGGTGCGAGAGCGCGAGCGGCACGGCGATGCCGTCGCGGGAGACCCGGCCCCAGCGCTCGGCCAGGTGCCAGAACAGCGCCAGCAGCCGCCGGTCGACCCGGTTGAGCTGCGAGATCGCCTGGGTGATGGCGAGCCGCTGCGCGCGCTCGGACAGGCGGTCGACGATCACCGCGCCGATCTCCGGATAGCGGCCGAGCAGCCCGGCCACCCGGCGGTCGATCAGGCCGAGGCGGACGGCGGCCAGCGCGTTCCAGCGCACGGCTACGGGCAGCAGCTCCGGGGGGCCCTCGAGATGCCAGGGCCGAACGATGTCGCCGGGGCCGAGCAGCTCGGTGCTCACGGTGTCCGACAGGACGATCTCGCGGGCCAGCACGCCGTCCACCAGCAGCAGGCCGAGGTGGCTCGGGTCCGCGTCGGCCAGGCGGCCGCCGTCCCACTCGCCGACGGGGAACGCGGTCACCCGGACGCGCAGCTCGCGCTCGGCCGCGGCGCGGCGCTCGGGCGTGAGCAGCTGGCCCAGATCCGGGTCCAGCTGCAGCAGGGGGCGCCCGGGACCCGGCGCCGCTTCGGGGCGCGGCTGGTCGATGCCCTGCGCGGTCATCGACACAATGGTACGTCTCGCCCGGCGGTCACAGTCCGGTGGCTGACGCGGCCCGGGTCCGGGTGAGCGGCCCGGGTAGCGTCACGCGCAGGTGCCCGTTCTCAGTGAGCGGTCGGCTTCCCTCCGAGACGCCGATCCGCGGCTCGCAGCGGCGCTCGTCGCGGGGGGAGCGAGCGCCCTCGCCCACGCCGCGCTGCTGCCCGTGCTCACCCTCGAGGCGGGCGACTGGGA
>JAICUS010000662.1 GCA_025935735.1 Solirubrobacteraceae bacterium
CGCCAGGCCGGCGACCCGGTCGCCGCGCAGCGTGAGCACCATCAGCCCGTAGGCGTGGGCGATCGGCGTGTGCGGGTCACGCAGATAGCAGCCGAACGCGGGCTGGCCGTGGCTCGCGTCGGCACGAGCGTGAAGCGCTCGAGCGCGCCGGCCGCGGGCACGGTCGACAGGAAGGCTCCGATGGCCTCGGGACCGAGGTACTCGGCGGCCTCCGGCGGCATCGTCATCAGCGCGTCCTGGGTCAGCAGCGCGATCACGCCGGGGATGTCGCCGGACTGGAAGGCGGTCGCGAAGCGCGCCACCAACGCCCGTTCCGCCGGCGACCCGGGCGACGGGGCGTCGGCGAGCGTCCCGGTGGCGGGGGCGTCATCCATCGCCCGGCGCGCGCGGTGCAGCAGACGGGTCACCGCCACCTCGGTCGCCGAGATCGCGCAGCTGGTCACCGGCGACACGACGCCGTCCGCCACCCGCCAATGGCGCGACATGGCCGCGCGCAAGCTCCCCGAGCTCGACCGGCACATCGCGCAGGCCCAGACCCTGCGCCAAGCGGTCGCGGAGTGCCTGGAATGCGGCTGCATGAACTTCGATCGCTGCCTGCTGCTGGACGCCCCCGAGGCGACGGCCTGACGCCGGCGGCACGCGGCACGCGCCGAGCGAATAGCTTGTGGATGCACGGAGTGTGGCGATGAGCGGAGGAGCGGTTTCGCCCGGGACACCGGACACGAACGAGCGGCCGGAGGTTCCCGGCTCGGGGACGCAGAGCGCCATCCGCGTCGCCGATGTCCTGCTGCTGCTGGCGGCGGCTCCCGGTCGGCTCGGCGTCACCGAGATCGCGCGCGAGCTGGGGATCGCGAAGGCGGTGGTGCACCGCATCCTGCAGTCGCTGGCGGCTCGCGATCTCGTCGCCGTCGACCGCGCCGGGCGCAACTATGGGCTGGGGCCGGCGGCGGCCGCCCTGGGTGCGCGCGCGCTGCGCGATCTCGACCTGCGACGGATCGCCATGCCGGTGCTGCGACGGCTGCAGGCCCAGACCGGCGAGACCACCACGGTCTCGGCGCTGGTGGGCGACGCTCGCGTGTACCTGGCGCAGATCGTCAGCCTCCAGCAGATCCGGATGGAGGTCGAGCTCGGCCGGCCGTTCCCGCTCCACGCCGGCTCGAGCAGCAAGGCGATCCTCGCCGTGGCCGCGCCCGACCTGCGCCGGCACGTGCTGAGCGGGCCTCTGCCCCGGCTGACACCCGAGACGATCGTCGACGCCGACCGCCTGGCGGAGGAGCTGGACGCGATCGGTCGCGAGCGCGTCGCCGTCTCCCGCGGCGAGCGGCAGGACGGCGCCGGAAGCGTCGCGGCACCGGTCTTCGGGCTGGACGGCTCGGTCGTCGGCTCGATCAGCGTCTGCGGTCCGATCACGCGGTTCGACGACGCGACGCTGGAGCGCCTGAAGCCGCTCGTGTGCGCCGCGGGCGACGAGATCTCACGCGCCATGAGGCACTGAGCGACCCACGACCCGCCCGCTCCGCTACTGCAACGGCGGCGCCGGGAACGGCTGCAGCACCCGCGTCTGCGTGACCTGGCCGCCGCTCAGCTTGCGCGCGGTGATCGTGGCGGGCGCCCGCCCGTCCTCGACCCACTGCCGGATCGCGGTGAGCCAGTCGACCGTGTCGGCGCCCGGCCCGCCGGCGCAGTGGTAGACCCCCGGCAGCAGGAACAGCCGGAACCACCGCTGCGTCGCGGCGAGGCCGCCCGACACGGCCGCGGCGTCGCGGTAGTAGTCGATGGTCGAGTACGGCGTGATCAAGGGGTCGGCGAAGCCGTGGTAGAGGATGAGCTTCCCGCCGGCGTTGCGGAACGCCCGCATGTCCGGGTCGTCCGAGTTGAAGATCCGCGCCATGTACCGCAGCTTCGGCGGATCCCGGTCGAAGTCGAAGTCCGTCAGCTGATACGACGGCCCGGGGTCGCGCTTGAACGCGAGATAGCGCAGCACCTGCAGCGCGAAGTTCCCGGCGCCGGAGAGGCTCGTGTCGCTGCCGATGTCGATCCCGGCCCAGCCGAGCTCCGATCCTCTCGGCAGGCCCGGGAAGAGCGAGCGCCCGTGGCGGTCGGTCGGGCCCGCGTAGAACTTGCGCACCACGGCCACCTGCGCCGGCGTCAGGCACTCAGCCGGAGCCTGACCCGGCGCGCACTCGAGCGAGCCCGGGTCGAAGGCGCACGCGCGGGGATCGTCGAGCACCCCGTCGGCGTGCCCGTCGAGCCCGTCGCAGTCGGACAGCACCGCCCGATTGAGCAGCGGCAGCTTGTCGCTGGTGAGGATGACGTGCCCGTTCGCGTCACGGTTCACGCGCTCGACCCATCCCTGGGCGATCGGGGCGAGGTAGTTCTGCCGGTTGGCCGGGTCGCCCGCGATGATCCCGTCGAAGTCGTGCGGGAAGCGCTGCGCCTCCATGAGTGCCTGGCGCCCGCCGGTCGAGCACCCCTGGAAGTACGAGTAGGCCGGCCCGCGGCCGTAGAAGCGCGCGATGACGGCCTTCGCCGCGATCGAGACCACGTGCGGCGAGCGATAGCCCCAGTCGATCTCGAGCGGCCGGTCGTCATACGCCCACAGGGCATCACCGCCGACGTGCCCGCTGTTCTCGGCCGCCACGGCGAAGTCGGCGTCCAGCGCCTGGGCGCAGCCGGCGATCGGGATCACACCGCAGAACCCGCCGCAGCCGGTCTGGAAGTAGCGGCCGTTCCACGTCGTCGTCGGCAGGCGGAGCTCGAACTGGATCTGGGGAGCGACGTAGCCGGTGACGCGGCAGTACTCCGGCGTGCCGCCGGAGGCCGGGACGACGGCCGCGCCGGTGATGCTGGTCGGAGCGCCGGGAACCGCCGCGAAGTCCTGGCCGGCGAGGGCGGTGCACGCCATGACCGGTGGCACCGCCGGGCGGCTCGCGCTCACGCCGTCAGCCGCCGTCGCGACCTGACCGCCCACCAACGCCATGCCGGCGACGATGACTGCGCCGGCGATGCGCCTCGCGCTCATGGGTCTCCCTCCGATAGTCCGCTCAACGGAACAGCACTACCCGTGAGC